>NZ_JBVHLF010000028.1:0-7680 GCF_055559155.1 Kitasatospora sp. NPDC024654 | reverse complement strand
GTGGGCCCCCTTCCCCCCCCCCCCCCCTCCCTCCCTCCCCCCCCCCCCCGCCCCCCCCCCCCCCCCCACCTCCCCTCCCCCCCCCCCCCCCCCCCCCCCCCCCCCGGCCCTTGGCTTCCCCCCGTCCTGGCGGACGGCTCACCGGTGGTCGGCCGGCTGTGGGAGGAACCGACCCGGTTGACGGAACCGGACGACATTTCCGGCGCACCGGAAATCCGGGTGCGCGGTGTCGGAGGGTGTCGATTCGGAGGGATTCTTCGGACGCTGGTGCCTTGTTCTTCTCCGGGTGTTCCGTGTGCATAGCAGGACGGGTTCCTGCCTCGGGCCGGACTTTTTGGGGAATTGCTCGGCGTGCCGAAACGGTTGCTCCTTCGGCTGTTGCGGCGATCCGCGAAGCCGATGGGGACGGCCGCTTTTCGTAGCCGGACGGCCCCGCCGGAGTGTGCGCCGGGCGAGTGAGTGGGACCGGCGCGCCGGGGGGCGGATTTCCGGCCGGGCGCCCGAGATGTCAGGCTGGGGGCCCGACCGTCCCCGAGCCCTGGGCTGGGGGGACGGGGTACACCGGGGTTTCGGGCCGGGCCGGTGAGGGAGGATCTTCCAGCCGGCGACGGCCGGGGTCGGGTACCACCAGCCGGGTGTCGGGATGGCGCACCGTCCCACCGGAGGGTGGGGGGACTGTCCCGCCGGAGGGTGGGGTGGGGGCACCACCCGGCCGGAGGCTGGGGGAGTGTCCGAGTCGGATTCATGGTCAACACCGGTGTAGAACGGGGGAGTGACGGCAGTGACGGCCTCGGCCCAGTCTTCGATCCACGCAGGGAGCCAGCCGGCGGGGGATACCCTGGACAAGGCGGCCCGGGAGAACTTCCCGGTCGCTCCTGCCTTCCTGCCCGCCGCCTGGCGGGACGATCTGATGGCCGTCTACGGTTTCGCCCGGTTGGTCGACGACGCGGGCGACGGTGATCTCGCCGACCCGGCGGGCACGGCCGCGCTACTCGGGGCCGTCGTGCCGGCCGGGGAGTCGGACGGCACGGCCTTCCGGCTGGCGTTGCTGGACGCCCTCGAACGCGACCTCGACCGGGCCTTCGAGGCGGCACTGCCCGGCAGCGTCGCCGGTGCCGGGTCGACCGCCGAGCCGCCCCGGCATCCGCTGCTCCGCGCCGTCGTCCCGCTGGTGGACCGGCACGCGCTGACGCCGGAGCCGTTCCGCCGGCTGATCGAGGCCAACCGGGTGGACCAGAGCACCGCCCGTTACGCGACCTTCGAGGACCTGGTCGGCTACTGCACGCTCTCCGCCGACCCGGTCGGCCGGCTGGTGCTGGCCATCGCCGGGGTCGCCACTCCGGAGCGGATCGAGCGCTCGGACGCCGTCTGCACCGCGCTGCAGGTCGTCGAGCACCTGCAGGACGTCGCCGAGGACTTCGGCCGCGGCCGGATCTACCTGCCCACCGAGGACATGGCCCGGTTCGGGGTGACCGAGAAGGACCTGGCCGCGCCCACCGCCGGACCTCGCGTGCGCGAACTGGTGGCCTTCGAGGCGGCCCGGGCCCGGACCCTGCTCGACCGCGGTGCGCCGCTGGTGGGTACGGTTCAAGGAAGGCTCCGACTGCTCCTGGCGGGATTCACCGCGGGCGGCTACGCGACCCTGGCGGCGATCGAGGCCGCCGGGTACGACGTGCTGGCCAAGCAGCCGAAGCCCGACAAGCGCCGCCTCGCGTTGAAGGCGGCGGCCATCTTCGCGAAGGGAAGGTGAACGCCCCAGTGGCGGCATCACCACTGGCGTCCTCGCAGGTCATGGCGGCCTACCGGTACTGCGAGGCGGTCACCGCGCTGCAGGCCCGCAACTTCAGCTACGGCATCCGGCTGCTTCCGGAGCCGAAGCGGCTGGCCATGTCGGCGCTGTACGCGCTGGCTCGACGGGTGGACGACATCGGGGACGGCGAGCTGCCGCCCGAGCGCAAGACCGAGCAGCTGCTCGCCACCCGCGCGCTGCTGGACGAGGTCCGGGCCGGCGCTGTGGCCGAGGAGGACACCGATCCGATCAAGGTCGCGCTGGCCGACGCGGCTCGCCGCTTCGCGATCCCGCTGGACGCCTTCGACGAGCTGATCGACGGCGTCGAGATGGACCTGCGGGGTGCGGAGTACCAGACCTTCGAGGACCTCAAGGTCTACTGCCGCTGCGTGGCGGGCTCGATCGGCCGGCTCTCGCTGGGCGTCTACGGCTGTGAGGAGCCCAAGCGCGGCGCGGAGTACGCGGACGCCCTCGGGCTCGCGCTGCAGCTCACCAACATCCTGCGCGACCTGCGCGAGGACGCGATCAACGGCCGGACCTACCTGCCCGCCGAGGACCTCGCCCGGTTCGGCTGCGAGCAGGGCTTCGCGCTGTCCCGGCCGCCGCGCGGCGCGGACTTCACCGGTCTGGTGGCGTTCGAGGCCGAGCGCGCCCAGGGCTACTTCGCCGAGGGGCTGCGGTTGCTGCCGATGCTGGACCGGCGCAGCCGGGCCTGCACCGCGGCGATGGCCGGGATCTACCACCGGCTGCTCGGGCGGATCGCCGCCGAGCCGGAGTCGGTGCTGCGCGGCCGGGTCTCGCTGCCGGGCTGGGAGAAGGCGTACGTCGCGCTCTCCGGTCTGGCCGGAGGCCGTTCTTGAGCCTCGCGCACATCTCATCGCCCTCCACCAGCGGGGAATCACCCAGGGGGGTGTGGTTGTTGTCCGCGGGGATCGGGATCGGGTGGAACACGAACGACGGGGGGCGCGGATGACCGGGCGAGTCGAGGCTCGGCACCGCTCGGCGGTGGTGGTCGGCGGCGGTCTGGCCGGCCTCACCGCCGCGCTGCGGCTGGCCGAGGCCGGGCGGCGGGTCACCCTGCTGGAGACCCGGCCGCGGTTGGGCGGTCTGGCCTTCTCCTTCCGCCGCGGCGAGCTGACCGTGGACAACGGCCAGCACGTCTTCCTGCGCTGCTGCACGGCCTACCGCGGGCTGGTCGAGCGGCTGGGCGCGGCCGGTCAGGTGGCGCTGCAGCCCCGGCTGGACGTGCCGGTGCTCTCGGTGGCCGGTGGGCGGCACCGGCTGGGCCGGCTGCGCCGGGCCGGGCTGCCGGTGCCGCTGCACCTGGCCGGCAGCCTGGCCGGCTATCCGCACCTGTCGCCGGCCGACCGGCTGCGGGTGGTCCGTGGCGCGCTCGCGCTGCAGCGGCTCGACCTCGCGGATCCGGCGTTGGACGGCCGTTCGTTCGGTGAGTGGCTGCGTGTGCACGGGCAGAACGAGCGCACCCTCGCCGCGCTCTGGGACCTGGTCGGGGTGGCCACCCTGAACGCCCGGGCCGACGAGGTCTCGCTGGCGCTGGCCGCGATGGTCTTCAAGACCGGCCTGCTCTCCGACCCGGGCGCCTCGGACATCGGTGTCGCCACCGTGCCGCTGGGAGCCCTGCACCACGACGCGGCGCTGGCCGCGCTCGCCGCCCTGGACGTCCAGGTCCGGCTGCGCACCCGGGCCGTCGAGCTCAAGCCGGTGTCCGCCGAGGGCGGGCCGCAGCACACCGTCCGGCTGGAGAGCGGCGAGCTGCTCAGCGCCGACACCGTGGTGCTGGCCGGCGCGCAGGACGCCGCCGCCGCGCTGCTGCCGGCCGGCTCGCTGGACGGACAACGGCGGCTGGCCGAGCTGGGCACCGCGCCGATCCTCAACGTGCACGTGGTGTACGACCGCCGGGTGCTGCGCCAGCCGTTCTTCGCGGCGCTGGACTCACCGGTGCAGTGGGTCTTCGACCGCACCCCGCACTCGGGCCTGTCGCGGACCCGTCCCGGCGCGCAGTACCTGGCGCTGTCGCAGTCCGCGGTGCGGGACGAGATCGACCTGCCGGTGGCCGAGCTGCGTGCCCGCTACCTGCCGGAGCTGGCACGTCTGCTGCCGGCCGCCCGGGACGCCGAGGTGCTGGACTTCTTCGTCACCCGGGAGCGCACCGCCACCTTCGACCCGGCGCCCGGCACCGCCGCGCTGCGCCCGGGGGCCCGGACCAGGGTGCCCGGTCTGCTGCTGGCCGGCTCGTGGACCGCCACCGGCTGGCCCGCGACCATGGAGGGGGCGGTGCGCAGCGGCCATGCCGCCGCGGACGCCGCGCTGGCCGCCGCCGGTGAGCGGACCCCGGTGGACCGCGGCGACGGGCGGTGGCCCCGGTGACCGCGCCGACCAACCCCGCGCCACCCCCGACCAGCACAGACATCCGCACACCACCTCAGGGAGAGGGAAGCTACGTGGAGGCACGTCCCGGTACGGCCAACGGAGTGACGGCGCAGGCCGAGCCCGTCTCGGTAGCGGAGCTGCTGGCACGCGGCCGTACGCTCTGCACGCCGCCGCTGCGCGCCGCGGTGGCCCGGCTGGCACCCCCGATGGACGCGGTCGCCTCCTACCACTTCGGCTGGACCGACCGCACCGGCAGGCCGGTCGCGGGGGACGGCGGCAAGGCCGTGCGCCCGGCGCTCGCCCTGCTCTCGGCGGAGGCGGCGGGCGCCCCCGCGGCTGCCGGAGTAGCTGGCGGGGTGGCCGTTGAACTGGTGCACAACTTCTCGCTCCTGCATGATGATCTGATGGACGGTGACGAGACCCGCAGGCACCGGGCCACCGCCTGGACGGTCTTCGGGCCGGCCCAGGCGATCCTGGTCGGCGACGCGCTGGCCACCCTCGGCACCGAGGTCCTGCTCGACGCCGCCACCCCGCGCGGCGGCTCGGCGGCGACCCCGGCCGACGCCGCCCGGGCGGTCCGGCTGCTCACCACCGCCACCCGCAAGCTGATCGACGGCCAGGCCCGCGACCTCTCCTTCGAGCAGCGTGACGTGGTCTCGGTCGAGGAGTGCCTGGAGATGGAGGCCGGCAAGACCGGCGCCCTGCTGGCCGCCGCCGCCGCGATCGGCGCGGTGCTGGCCGGCGCCGACGACCGGACGGCCGACGCGCTGGAGCGCTACGGCCACCACCTCGGGCTCGCCTTCCAGGCCGTGGACGACCTGCTCGGCATCTGGGGCGCCACCGAGGTGACCGGCAAGCCGCACTGGGGTGACCTGCGCCAGCGCAAGAAGTCGCTGCCGGTCGCGGCCGCGCTGGCGGAGGGCGGCACCGCCTCGCGCCGGCTCGCCGAACAGCTGGCCGACCCGGTCGGCCGTGGTGAGGAGAGCGAGCAGACGCTGGCCGCCCGGGCCGCGCTGATCGAGCAGGCGGGCGGCCGGGCCTGGACCCAGGAGGAGGCCCGCCGCCGGCACAAGACCGCCCTCGCCGCCCTGGACGAGGTGCCGATGACCGACGAGGTGCGCGGAAACTTCGTCGCGCTCGCCGAATTCGTGGTGGTACGAGAGAGGTGACCTTACGTTGACAGCAACCGCGGACGGCCGGCTCGACCCTGAGTACGATCCCGAGCCGGTCGCGGTGGAAGACCGGCCGCCGGCGCTGCCCCGACTGGTCCTGCCGCCCGAGGGCGGTTGGCCTGACGGGGAGCCGGAGGACACCCCACCAGTGCAGGATTCACCCCCGGACCGAGCGGCGATCCAGGACACCCTCGACCGGGCCACCGCGCACCTGTTGTCCCTGCAGGATTCCGAGGGCTGGTGGAAGGGCGACCTCGAGACCAACGTGACGATGGACGCCGAGGACCTGTTACTCCGCCAGTTCCTGGGGATCCGGACCGCGGAGCAGACCGCCGCCACCGCCGACTGGATCCGCTCCCAGCAGCGCGCGGACGGGACCTGGGGGACCTTCCACGGCGGTCCGCCGGAGATCTCCACCACCGTCGAGGCCTACGTCGCGCTGCGCCTGGCGGGGGACCGGCCGGAGGACCCGCACATGCTGGCCGCGGCGCGGTACGTCCGGGAGGCCGGCGGAATCGCGGCGACCCGGGTCTTCACCCGGATCTGGCTGGCGCTGTTCGGCTGGTGGCCCTGGGAGCGGCTGCCGGAGATGCCACCGGAGATCATGTTCCTGCCGAAGTGGCTCCCACTCAACATCTACGCCTTCGGGTGCTGGGCCCGGCAGACCATCGTGCCGCTGACCGTGGTGTCGGCCCACCGTCCGGTCCGTCCGGCGCCGTTCAGCCTCACCGAGCTGCACACCGACCCGGCGAATCCGTTCCCGTTGCGCCCGCTCGCCCCGCCCGCCAGCTGGGACGGCCTCTTCGAACGCCTGGACCTGGTGCTGCACGCCTACCACAAGCGGGCGGTGCGCCCGCTGCGCCGGCTGGCGCTGAGCCAGGCCGGCCGCTGGATCGTCGAGCGCCAGGAGGCGGACGGCTGCTGGGGCGGCATCCAACCGCCCGCCGTCTACTCGCTGATCGCCCTGCACCTGCTCGGTTACGAGCTCGACCACCCGGTGATGAAGGCCGGCCTGGCCGCCTTCGACCGTTTCACCGTGCACACCGAGGACGGCCGGCGCTGGCTGGAGGCCTGTCAGTCCCCGGTCTGGGACACCTGCCTGGCCACCATCGCGCTGGTCGACGCCGGGCTGCCGGGCGACCACCCGGCGCTGGTCCGGGCCACCGACTGGATGCTCGGGGAAGAGATCACCACCCGCGGCGACTGGGCGGTGCAGCGGCCCTCGCTGCCCCCGGGGGGCTGGGCCTTCGAGTTCCACAACGACACCTATCCCGACATCGACGACACCGCCGAGGTGGTGCTGGCACTGCGCCGGGTGGTCCATCCGGACCCGGAACGGGTGGCGGGCGCGGTGCGGCGCGGCGTCCAGTGGAACCTCGGCATGCAGTCCAAGAACGGCGCCTGGGGCGCGTTCGACGTGGACAACACCAGCACGCTCCCCAACAAGCTGCCGTTCTGCGACTTCGGCGAGGTGGTCGACCCGCCCTCGGCCGACGTCACCGCCCACGTGGTGGAGATGCTCGCCGAGGTCGGCAAGGCCGACGACCCGCGGACCCGCCGGGGCGTGGACTGGCTGCTGCGCAACCAGGAGGCGGAGGGTTCCTGGTTCGGCCGCTGGGGCACCAACTACATCTACGGCACCGGCTCGGTGGTGCCGGCGCTGATCGCCGCGGGGGTCCCGCCGACCGATCCGGCGATCCGGCGTGCCGTGCGCTGGCTGGAGGAGCGGCAGAACCCGGACGGTGGCTGGGGCGAGGACATGCGCTCCTACGAGGACCCGGAGACCTGGTCCGGTCGCGGCGAGTCGACCGCCTCGCAGACCGCCTGGGCGCTGATGGCGCTGCTGGCGGCGGGTGAGGGGCCCGGCGGCCGGTACGCGCCGGAGGGTGGCGGTGGCACCCCCGCCGTCGAGCGCGGGGTGCGCTGGCTGGCCGCCACCCAGCTGCCGGCGGGCAGCTGGGACGAGCCGCAGTTCACCGGCACCGGGTTCCCGTGGGACTTCTCGATCAACTACCACCTGTACCGGCTGGTTTTCCCGGTCACCGCGCTGGGGCGTTACCTGAACGGCAACCCGCTGCTGGGTGGGGGGCGGGCGACATGACCGGCGCTCCGCTACTGGTGCTCTGCGCGCTCGCTCCCGAGGAGTGGGCGCTGCGTCGGGCCGACTGGGCGCAGGCGCTGCACGGCCCGCCGGTGTTGGGGGGGGGAGGGCGCGGGGCGGGTCGTGCCGGGCGGAAGGGGGGAGGGATGGCTGCGGGCGGGGGGGGAGAAGGGGGTGGGGGGGGAGGGTTTTTTTTTGGGGGGGGTGTCTAGATCCTCCCCCACCAA
>NZ_JBVHLF010000027.1:58570-95853 GCF_055559155.1 Kitasatospora sp. NPDC024654 | reverse complement strand
CTGCGACGACGATCTTCGCCGAGGTGGTGGCGCGGGTGGCCGCGGGGCTAGAGCTTGCGAAGTCCACTGAGGACCCTTTCGAGCAGCGTGACGTCCGGCGTTCCGCCCGACTCGCCACCGGCGGCGGGCTGGTGGATGGCGACCAGGCCGGCCTCGGCCAGGTCCGCCACGAGGATCCGCGCCACCCCGAGCGGGACACCGGCCAGAGCCGAGATCTCGGCGACGGACTTGACCTCGCGGCAGAGCTGGACGATCCGCTGGTGCTCGGGGAGCAGCCCGGTGGGTCGGTTGGTCGTCGCGGTGGTCGAGATCAGCGCCTCGATGGCGAGCTGGTACCGCGGACGGGTGCGACCACCGGTCATGGCGTACGGCCGGACCAGCGGCTGCTGCTCGTAGCCACCGTTGTTCTGGTCGCCGTAGCCGGAGCCGTACCCGTTGCCGTACGAGCCGGCCGGTGTCGGGGGCGGGGTCATCTGGATCCTCCTAGCACTGCGGCTGAGTCGGCGTCAGCTGGGGGTGTGGGAACCGGGCCCGGGGGGACCGGGCCCGGTGTTGGTGCTGAGTGTCGCTGTCAGTGCAGGAGGCTGCCCTGGAGTTCGGCGCGCAGCGCGGGGGTGAGGACGGCGCCGGCGCGGTCGACCAGGAGGGCCATCTCGTAGCCGACCAGGCCGATGTCGGAGTCGGGGGAGGCGAGGACGGCGAGGGAGGAGCCGTCGGAGACGGCCATGAGGAAGAGGAAGCCCCGTTCCATCTCGACCACGGTCTGGTTGACGTCGCCGCCCTCGAAGATCCGGCTGGCGCCGGAGGTGAGGGAGGTGAGGCCGGAGGCGACGGCGGCGAGTTGGTCGGCGCGGTCGCGGGGGAAGCCCTCGGACATGGCGAGCAGGAGACCGTCGGCGGAGACCACCACCGTGTGCGACACCCCGGGGGTGTTGTCCACGAAATTGGTGATCAGCCAGTTCAGGTTGCTGGCAGCCTGGCTCATCTGACTCAACTCAACGCTCCTGGTTGTCGGTGCCGAAGCCGGCGGTGCCCGGGCGGCCAGGGCCGCGGCCACCATCCGCTGACTGCGCACGGTAGTCCTGCCGGCTTTCGCTGATACCAGCGGGTCGTCCGAACTCGTCGAACTGCTGGTTGACCACGGGGATTCCCTGGGTGGCCTCGGCGCCCGCCCGGCGGCCCTGCTGGATGCCGCGGCGCAGGTTGGTGAGCCGGCCGCGCACCTCCTCGGGGGACCGGGAGACCTGAGGGCCGGTCAGCGGCGCCGCCTCGGCGGTGCCGGCGACCAGGTTCGCCTGCGGGGTCCGGCGGGGCAGCCCGGACAGGGTCACCCCGTCCGAACTGGGCTCGCGCAGCTGCTCGGCCCGGCGCCAGCGCTCGTCGTTGGCGGACGGACGCCAGGGCGCCTCACCCTGCTGCGGCGCCTGCGGCTGCTGCTGCGGGGCCGGACGCTGCGGCTGGGCCTGCTGCGGCTGGGTCTGCTGGCCGCCTGCCGGCTGCTGCGGCTGGGGGAAGCCGGGTGCGCTGGTCCCGGGCCGCTGCGGCTGGTAGGGCCGTGGGCGGGCCTGTTGCCCGCCGGTCGGCTGCTGCGGCTGGGCCGGCTGGCCCGGCTGGTTCACCTGGACCGAGGCCATCCGGTTGGCGCCGCCGTTGCGGATCGGCTGCTGCTCCGGCCGGCCGGCCGGCTGCCGCGGCGGCAGGGCCGGCTGCGGGGCCTGCTGGTGCATCGGCTGCTGCGGCACGGGCTGCTGCGGCATCGGCTGCTGGGGCCGGCCCTGGCCCTGCTGGAGCTGCTGGCCCTGCGGCTGGCCCGGGAAGGGCTGCTGCTGCGGGGTCTGCGGGCGTTCCTCGACCGGCGGACGCTCCGGCCGCGGTGCCGGGCTGGCCACGCTCGGCAGCACCGGCTCGACCAGGCCGAGGCCCAGCGGGTCACGCGGGTCGATGTCGCTGGCCTCGAAGCGCGGCCGGGCGAACTGCACGGTGCTCTCGGCCGGTGCCGGTGCCGGTGCCGGTGCCGGGGTCGGGGTCGGGGTGGCGGCGGCCGGCGGCTGGATGGCGGGCTGCTGACCGGTCGGCTGCGGCATGGGCTGGCGCGGTGCGGCCTGCTGGGGCGCGGGCTGCTGCACCGCCGGCTGCTGCAGGGTGGGCGGGCCCTGGCGGTCCCGGTCCTGCTGGCGCGGCGTCGGCGCACCCGCGGCCGGGCGACCCTGCGGACGGCCCTGCTCCGGACCCTGCGCGCCCGGGCGGCGCTGCGGCAGGCCGCCGGGGCCGGTCGGGCCGGGCTGCGGCCGCTCGGCGCGGTCCGCTCCGGCCGCCGGCAGTTCGGCGCCGGTGCGCGTCCGATCCCGGCCCGGCTGCCGGCCCTGCGGGGCCGCCGGCCGGTCGGCCGGAGCGCCTTGCGCGGGCGTGCCACCACGGCGCGGCAGGCCGGCCGTGCCGCGCGGCGTGCCGGCAGCGGGCAGCGGGGTCTCCCGCAGCGACTGGCCGACCGAGCGGGTCGGCAGGCCACCGGTCGGCGCGCCCTGCGCGGGCTGGCCGGGTGCGGGCCGGCTCGGCCCCTGGCCCAGCTGCGGACGGCCGCCGGGCGCACCCTGACCGCCACCCGGCCCCTGGCCGAGCGCGGGCGGCGTCGGACGCCCGCCGGCCGCGTCGGGACCGGCCGGCAGCGGACGCTGCTGACGCCCGGTCGGAGCCACCCCGCGCTGCTGCTTGGCCGCCGGCTGGCCGCCGGCCGGCGCGCCCGGACGGGCGTTGCCCCGGCGGTCGGCGGAGTTGGTGACGTCCACCGGGAGCATGACCAGCGCGGTGGTGCCGCCGGAGTCGCTGGGTCGCAGCTGGATCCGGATGCCGTGGCGCAGCGAGAGGCGGCCGACCACGAAGAGGCCCATGCGGCGGGAGACCGAGACGTCCACGGTGGGCGGGTTGGCCAGGCGCTCGTTGATCTCGGCGAGGTCGTCGGGGCTGAGGCCGATGCCGGTGTCGTGGATCTCGACCAGCACCCGGCCGTCCGGCAGGGCGTGGCCGGTGAGCCGGACCCGGGTCTGCGGGCTGGAGAACGAGGTGGCGTTCTCCAGCAGCTCGGCGAGCAGGTGGACGAGGTCGTTGACGACCCGGCCGGCCACCTCGGCCGAGGGGATCGCGGCGAGCTCGATGCGCTCGTACTGCTCGACCTCGGAGGCGGCGGCGCGCAGCACGTCGACCAGCGGGACCGGCCGGGTCCACCGGCGGCCCGGGTCCTCGCCCGCGAGGACCAGCAGGTTCTCACCGTTGCGGCGCATGCGGGTGGCGAGGTGGTCGAGCTTGAAGAGGCTGGCCAGCTGGTCGGGGTCGGCCTCACGGCTCTCCAGCTCGGAGATCAGCGAGAGCTGACGCTGGATCAGACCCTGGCTGCGGCGCGAGAGGTTGGTGAACATCGCGTTGATGTTGCCGCGGAGCAGGGCCTGCTCGGCGGCCAGCCGGACCGCCTCGCTGTGCACCAGGTCGAACGCGTGGGCCACGTGGCCGATCTCGTCGGCCGAGTCGATGCCGACCGGCTCCACCGTGACGTCGACGTCGTGCGGGTCGCTCTCGGAGAGCGTCTTGACCAGTTCGGGCAGTCGCCGCTCGGCGACGTCCTCGGCCGCGTTCTGCAGCGTGGTCAGCGAGCGCACCATCGAGCGGGCCACCAGCGCGGCGCCGACGACGGTGATCAGCAGCACCAGCGCGATCAGCACACCGTTGAGGATCGCGTCGTTGTCGGCCTGCGACTGCAACGACTGGGCCTTGCCCTTGAGCTCGTCGACGAGCTGGCTCTCGATCGCGCCCTCGTTGTCGACCCGGACGCTGGCCTGCTCGTACCAGTCGAGGTAGGTCCGCGGTTGGGCGGTGCGGATGCCGTTGGTTTGCAGCACCTGCTGCGCGTAGCGGTCGGCCAGCGAGATCTCGGAGTTGTAGTTCAGCCGGGCGCGCAGCTTCTCGGCCGCGGTGGCGCCGTAGATCGAGTTGAAGTTGGTGACCGCGTTCTGGAACGAGTTCTGCAGACGCAGGCCGAAGTTCTGGTCGGAGGTGCTGAGGTCGGCGCCGCCGGGACGGGCCAGTGCGGCGCTGATCAGCGCGCGCTGCTCGGAGCTGGCGTCCTTCTCCAGCGCGAACTGCTGGAGCGCGCGGGTGGCGGTGACCAGTTCGGAGTTGGAGGAGGTGAGCGCGATGTCCTGGGTGATCGCGAGCAGGTCCTGGATGATCGTGTCGTAGGACGCGATCGTGGTCTCGATGTTGTCGACCTGGGTGTACGCGCTGTTGCGGATCACCGGCAGCAGGGTCATGTCCTTGCGGACCTGCATGAGCAGGGAGTTGCCGCCGGACAGGTTCATGTTGTCGAAGGAGTCGGCCCGGGAGTTGTAGGCCTTGCTCAGGTTGTCCGTCTGCTGCCGGGCCGCGTCGACCTCGGAGTCGTCCTGGCCCGGGTTGGCGGTCAGCGGGCCGGCGCTGACGTCGCGCTCGGTCTCCAGGGCGTCGGCCAGCGCGGTGGCCTTGGCGGCCAGGTCGCTCAGGTTGGCCATCTGGGCCAGCTGCTGGGAGCTCTGCATGGCGCTGGTGATGCGCAGGCCACCGAGGACGGTGGCGACCACCACGGGAAGCAGCAGCAGGGCGATCAGGCGGGTGCGGATGCGCCAGTTGCGCATGCGTATCCGGCCCATGCCGGTGGCGCGCCGCCGGGTGAGCCCGCCGCGCAGCCGGGAGCGCCCGGTGGGCTGGCCCTCCTCCGTACCGTCATCGCCGCCCGCCGCGTCGCCCGTCCCGGGGTCGACCCCGGGGGCGGCGAACTGCTGGTCGGCCGGACGGTCGTCCGCGGCGGCGTCCAACGCCGGCTGATGGGGGGCGGCCTGCGGCTCGGCGGAATCCGGCTGGCTCGCGGCGCCGCTGCCCCTCTTGAAACGTCCCTGCACTGGCGTCGCAACCTCTGGACCGGGCGCCCCGCCGCGTTGCCGCGGTCGGGACGGTGGCGAGTCGTTCGTTATTCGGCATGCCGGCCGTTCCGGGCATGCACACGAGCCGCCGTGGGTAGGTCCTTGGAGCTGCGGGGGTTCCGGTGAGCGGTCGACGGAATCGCGGTGCGCAGCGGTCGCAGGGCCAAGGAGGGTTCCCCTCCGGCGGTTCGTGGCATTCCAGCACAGCGGGGGAACTCCAACAAGGGGCGGGGTGGGCGGGCGCGGGGGGCTACCGAGTGCGCGTGGGGCCTCACGGACGGTGGCGCAGAAGCTGCCAATACCTCCCTTTTCGGACACTTGCCGCGCCGGCCGCCGTCGCTGGCCGCCCGATCGCCTTCCCGATATGCCGGAAACTGCACGATTGTCGGAAATTACTTCTTGGGTGAAATATCCAGTTTGCGGCGCTTGTTCGGGATTTTGTGAGCAAACTCACAGCCAAATGTGTAGCTTTGGTCACGGTGCCTGTGGAATGAGATCCCTACGCTGGCTGGTTGTAGCGGTCCCGTACGTCAGCGCCCCCGACCGCGAGAACGGGGCGCCCCCCGAACCCGAGGTGTAGAACGCGATGTCCCTCAAGCCGGCCAAGGCGGCCCCCAAGTCGACGCTCGCCTCCCGTCCGACCGCGAACCCGCGCCGGACGACGCTGGCCTCGGTCGCCGACTTCGGTCAGCTGCCCGGCCTCCGGTCCAGCCAGGAGCCGGTCGAGTACCCGGTCGAGCTGCCGACCCAGACGGCCAACCCGCGCCGCACCGTCCTGATGACCCTCCCGGAGCAGCAGCAGGCCTGAGCGGCCTCCTCGCCAACTCCCACCCCGAGGGCGCCGTCACCGCTGGTGGCGGCGCCCTCGGCCGTTTCCTGGCGATAGCCTGGAGCGGAACCGACACAGCACCGAAAGGTTGCCCAGCCGTGCGCATTGCCAGGTTTTCTGTCCGGGAAGGAAGCCCTGCCGCCGGCAGCGTCTCCTTCGGCGTGGTCGAGGGTGACACCTCCCAACCGGAGTCGCTGGTGGTGCAGGCCCTGGCCGGCCACCCCTTCGGTCAGCCGCAGCCGACCGGCGAGACCTACCGGCTGGCGGACGTCCGGCTGCTGACCCCGATGCTGCCCAGCAAGATCGTCGCGGTCGGTCGCAACTACGCCGAGCACGCGGCCGAGCTGGGCAACGCCGTCCCGGACGTGCCGCTCACCTTCTTCAAGCCCTCCACCGCGGTGATCGGCCCGACCGAGGCGATCGCCTACCCGCCGTTCTCCGCCGACGTCCAGCACGAGGCGGAGCTGGCCGTGGTGATCGGCCGGATGTGCCGCGAGGTACCGCTGGAGCGGGTGCCCGAGGTGATCTTCGGCTACACCTGCGCCAACGACGTCACCGCGCGCGACGTCCAGCAGCGCGAGGGCCAGTGGGCCCGGGCCAAGGGCTTCGACACCGCCTGCCCGCTCGGCCCGTGGATCGAGACCGACCTCGACCCGGCCGACCTGGCCGTCACCTGCACGGTCAACGGCGAGCTGCGGCAGAGCGGCCGGACCTCGCAGATGGTCCGCGACGTCGCCGCGCTGATCGTGCACATCTCCGAGGCCATGACGCTGCTCCCGGGTGACGTCATCCTCACCGGCACCCCCGCGGGTGTCGGCCCCCTGAACGTCGGCGACGAGGTCGCCGTCTCCATCGAAGGCATCGGCACACTCGCCAATAAGGTGATCAAGCGTGGCTAACTCCACCCCGGCGGAGCTCGACCCCACGGTCCGGGTCCGCTTCTGCCCCTCTCCGACCGGCAACCCGCACGTCGGCCTGGTCCGCACCGCCCTCTTCAACTGGGCCTTCGCCCGCCACCACGGCGGCACGCTGGTGTTCCGGATCGAGGACACCGACGCGGCCCGGGACTCCGAGGAGTCGTACCAGCAGCTGCTCGACGCCATGCGCTGGCTCGGCTTCGACTGGGACGAGGGTCCGGAGGTCGGCGGCCCGCACGCGCCGTACCGCCAGTCCCAGCGGATGGACATCTACGCGGACGTGGCGCGCCGGCTGCACGAGGCCGGCCACGCCTACGAGTGCTTCTGCACCACCGAGGAGCTGGACACCCGCCGCGAGGCCGCCCGCGCGGCCGGCAAGCCCTCCGGCTACGACGGCAAGTGCCGCACCCTGACCGACGAGCAGCGGGCCGCGTACCGGGCCGAGGGCCGCCCGGCGGTGCTGCGCTTCCGGATGCCCGACCAGACCATCGTCTTCGACGACCTGGTCCGCGGCACGCTCGGCTTCGACCCCAAGGACGTGCCGGACTACGGCATCCTGCGGGCCAACGGCGCTCCGCTCTACACCCTGGTCAACCCGGTGGACGACGCGCTGATGGGGATCACCCACGTGCTGCGCGGGGAGGACCTGCTCTCCTCCACCCCGCGTCAGATCGCGCTCTACGCCGCGCTGGCCGAGATCGGCGTCGGCAACGGCCGGACCCCGCGCTTCGGCCACCTGCCGTACGTGATGGGTGAGGGGAACAAGAAGCTCTCCAAGCGTGACCCGCAGGCCAGCCTCAACCTCTACCGCGAGCGCGGCTTCCTGCCCGAGGGCCTGCTCAACTACCTGGCGCTGCTCGGCTGGTCGCTCTCCGAGGACAACGACCACTTCTCGATGGACGAGCTGGTGGCCGCCTTCGACATCAGCAAGGTGAACTCCAACCCGGCCCGCTTCGACCTGAAGAAGGCCGAGGCGATCAACGCCCGGCACGTGCGCGAGCTGGCCCCGGAGGAGTTCGTCCGCCGGCTCGTCCCGTACCTGCAGGCCCCCGGCCTGCTCCCGGCCGAGCCCACCGAGGCGCAGCTGGAGCTGCTGGCCAAGGCGGCGCCGCTGACCCAGGAGCGGATGGTGGTGCTCGGCGAGATCGTCGACATGGCCGGCTTCCTCTTCGTCGACCCGGCCGACTTCTCGGTCAACGCCGACGACGCGGCCAAGGTGCTCACGGCGGACGCCCGTCCGGTGCTGGAGTCCGGGATCAAGGCGCTGGAGGCGGTCGGGGAGTTCACCCCGGAGCCGATCCAGGCGGCGCTGCGCGAGGCGCTGGTCGAGGGCCTGGGGCTGAAGCCCAAGTTCGCCTTCACCCCGCTGCGGGTGGCGGTCACCGGCCGGCGGATCTCCCCGCCGCTCTTCGAGTCGATGGAGCTGCTCGGCCGCGCCGAGACGCTGCGCCGGCTCACCCTGGCGCTGGAGACGCTGCCGGCCGCCTGAGGCCCGTTCTCGGCCCGGTCCGTCCTGGTCACGGCGTCCGTCGTGACCAGGGCCACGGCCTGCCTGCGGTTATCGATTTTGGAGCGGGGCCGGGCGTCGGGTAATGTTCTTTCTGCGCCGCCCGGGAGGGAACGGCAGAGGGACCAGAAACCTCGCCAAGATCGACCAACGGCGCAAGCACCGAGCAAGAATCCCTGGTTCAGGGGTTGCGTTCTGGTGGGGTATGGTGTAATTGGCAGCACGAGTGATTCTGGTTCACTTAGTCTAGGTTCGAGTCCTGGTACCCCAGCGCAGTACCTGTGGTAAAAAGCAGTACAAGCCCCCGTTGTGTAGCGGCCTAGCACGCTGCCCTCTCACGGCAGTAGCGCCGGTTCGAATCCGGTCGGGGGTACGCGATGCACGAGTGGCGAAAGCGACGCGTGTGGAGCAGGAGCCCCCGTTGTGTAGCGGCCTAGCACGCTGCCCTCTCACGGCAGTAGCGCCGGTTCGAATCCGGTCGGGGGTACCAGATCCTTCATCAGCCACCATCCGGCTGCCCGCCCCGTAGTCCGGGCAGGGCCCGGAGGCGGCGAGGCTGGATCACCAAGTTTGCCCCCGTTGTGTAGCGGCCTAGCACGCTGCCCTCTCACGGCAGTAGCGCCGGTTCGAATCCGGTCGGGGGTACCAGAGCAGTCAGGCCGGTGGGCACTCCCCATCGGCTGGGCTGTTTTGTTGGGATATGGTGTAATTGGCAGCACGACTGATTCTGGTTCAGTTAGTCTAGGTTCGAGTCCTGGTATCCCAGCCAGTAGGAAGGCCCCCGGCGAGGGGGCTTTTTGCGTTTCCGGGCCGGGTTCGCCGGCCTTTTCCCGGGTGATTCCCGGCGCTTTCCGCGACGGGCCGGGACGGCTGTGGGCGGGCCCCGGTCCGGGGCCCGCCCACTCGTCTCGTCAGCTGTCGTCAGCCGCGTCGCAGCGCATCGGTGAGCCGGTTGGCGGCCTCGATGATGGCCTGCGCGTGCAGCCGGCCGGGGTGGCGGGTGAGCCGCTCGATCGGGCCGGAGACCGAGACCGCGGCCACCACCCGGTTGGAGGGCCCGCGGACCGGCGCGGAGACGGAGGCCACGCCGGGCTCGCGCTCGCCGATCGACTGGGCCCAGCCGCGGCGCCGGACGCCGCTCAGCGCGGTGGCGGTGAAGCGGGCGCCCTGCAGGCCGCGGTGGAGCCGTTCGGGCTCCTCCCAGGCGAGCAGGACCTGGGCGGCCGAGCCGGCCTTCATCGGCAGGGTGCTGCCGACCGGGACGGTGTCCCGCAGGCCGGAGAGCCGCTCGGCGGCGGCGACGCAGATCCGCATCTCGCCCTGTCGGCGGTAGAGCTGTGCGCTCTCGCCCGTGACGTCGCGCAGATGGGTCAGGACCGGGCCCGCGGTGGCGAGCAGCCGGTCCTCGCCCGCCGCGGCGGAGAGTTCGGCAAGTCGGGGGCCGAGGATGAACCGGCCCTGCATGTCCCTGGTGACCAGGCGGTGGTGTTCGAGTGCGACGGCGAGTCGGTGGGCCGTGGGCCGCGCCAAGCCGGTGGCGGCGACCAGCCCCGCCAACGTGGCGGGGCCCGACTCCAGTGCGCTGAGCACCAGAGCGGCCTTGTCGAGAACGCCGACGCCGCTAGTGTTGTCCATGCCCTAAGACTGCAGTCTCATTCCGCGAGACGCAAGTTCAATCTCGCGAGAAAAGCGCCACTCTGGATGGAGCAGCCCGGGAGACACCCCCGGCGCAGGCCGCCGACCGCGGCCTGCCCGCGGCCACGATCCGGCGTGCAGGTCCGCCCAGACGCGAGCCTCACCAGGACGGCACGGGAAGTGACCTCATTCACACGAGAAGGCCGGCAGAGCGGCCGGCTGGAGGGAACGCGATGGGACGGACACTGGCAGAGAAGGTCTGGGACGACCACGTCGTCCGGCGCGCCGAGGGCGAGCCCGACCTGCTCTACATCGATCTGCACCTGCTGCACGAGGTGACCAGCCCGCAGGCCTTCGACGGCCTCCGGCTGGCCGGCCGGAAGGTCCGCCGGACCGATCTGACGATCGCCACCGAGGACCACAACACGCCCACCCTCGACATCGACAAGCCCATCGCCGACCCCGTCTCCAAGGTGCAGCTGGAGACCCTGCGCCGCAACGCGGCCGAGTTCGGGGTGCGGATCCACTCGCTGGGCGACGTCGAGCAGGGCGTCGTCCACGTGGTGGGACCGCAGCTGGGACTGACCCAGCCGGGCATGACCGTGGTCTGCGGCGACTCCCACACCTCGACCCACGGCGCCTTCGGCGCGCTGGCGTTCGGGATCGGCACCAGCCAGGTGGAGCACGTGCTGGCCACCCAGACCCTGCCGCTGGCGCCGTTCCGCACCATGGCGATCACGGTCGAGGGCGAGCTGCCGGCCGGGGTCACCGCCAAGGACCTGATCCTGGCGGTGATCGCCCGGATCGGCACCGGCGGCGGCCAGGGCTACGTCCTGGAGTACCGCGGCTCGGCCATCCGGGGCCTCTCCATGGAGGCCCGGATGACGATCTGCAACATGTCCATCGAGGCGGGCGCCCGGGCCGGCATGATCGCCCCGGACCAGACCACCTTCGACTACCTCGAGGGCCGCCCGCACGCCCCGCGGGGCGCCGACTGGGACGCCGCCGTCGAGTACTGGCGGACCCTGGCCACCGACGAGGACGCCGTCTTCGACGCCGAGGTCCTGATCGACGCCGACGAGCTGACCCCGTTCGTCACCTGGGGCACCAATCCCGGTCAGGGCGCCCCGCTGGGCTCGGTGGTCCCGGACCCGGCCTCGTTCGAGGACCCGCAGGAGCGCACCGCCGCCGAGAACGCGCTGGCCTACATGGGCCTGACGGCCGGCACCCCGCTGCGCGAGGTCCCGGTCGACGCGGTCTTCGTCGGCTCCTGCACCAACGGCCGGATCGAGGACCTGCGGGCCGCGGCCGCCGTGCTGGAGGGCCGCACGGTCGCCGAGGGCGTCCGGATGCTGGTGGTCCCGGGCTCGGTCCGGGTCGCGCTGCAGGCCGTCGAGGAGGGCCTGGACAAGGTCTTCACCGCGGCCGGCGCCGAATGGCGGCACGCGGGCTGCTCGATGTGCCTGGGGATGAACCCGGACCAACTGGCCCCGGGCGAGCGCTGCGCCTCCACCTCGAACCGCAACTTCGAAGGCCGGCAGGGCAAGGGCGGTCGCACCCACCTGGTCTCCCCCCAGGTCGCCGCCGCCACCGCCGTCCTCGGCCGGCTCGCCGCGCCGGCCGACCTGTCGTCCAACGTCGCCGTGGAGGTCTGAGGCAGATGGAGAAGTTCACCTCGCACACCGGTCGGGCCGTTCCGCTGCGCCGCAGCAACGTCGACACCGACCAGATCATCCCGGCGCACTGGCTGAAGAAGGTCACCCGCACGGGTTTCGAGGGCGGCCTGTTCGAGGCCTGGCGCAAGGACCCGGCGTTCGTGCTCAACCAGCCCGAACGCCACGGTGCGACGGTCCTGGTGGCCGGTCCCGAGTTCGGCACCGGCTCGTCCCGCGAGCACGCCGTCTGGGCGCTGCAGAACTACGGCTTCCAGGTGGTCGTCTCCTCCCGGTTCGCCGACATCTTCCGTGGCAACTCGCTGAAGAACGGCCTGCTCACGGTGGTTCTGCCGCAGCAGACGGTGGAGCGGCTGTGGGCGCTGACCGAGGCCGACCCGACCGCCGAGATCACCGTCGACCTGGAGAGCCGCACGGTCCGCGCCGAGGGCGTGGAAGCCTCGTTCGAGCTGGACGAGAACGCCCGTTGGCGGCTGCTCAACGGCCTGGACGACATCAGCATCACGCTGCGGAACGCTGATGACATCACCGCCTTCGAACGCACCCGACCGGCCTTCAAGCCGCGCACCCTGCCGGTGCCCTGAGCGAGGCCTTTCTGACGTCGCGCCGGATGGCCCGCCCTCCCCTCGGGGGGGCGGGCCATCCGCTGTTCGGGGGCGAGTTCGGACCTCTCAGACGCCCCGGATACCCTCCGGGATTACTCCCCGGATGGGGCCGACGCGTCGCAACTCCGAACTGATGGCACAATCGGAGCATGCACCGGCACCATGAACCACCGTACGCGGGCGGCGATCCCGCGTCGGCCGAGTTCGTGGCCCGGGAAGCCGAGAGTCGAATTGACGATCGGCCGGACGTCGGCACCTCACCCGATGAGGCACCGGACGACCCGGAAGTCGCGGCGCTCTACGCGCTTGTGGCAGAGCGGTTGAAGCAGGCTCACGCCCGCGTGCAGGCGCTGCACGTCTCCGCGGAGGCAAAGACCGCTCTCACCCGGCAACTGTTGATCGTCACCGAGACCGCCAAGCGCGATCTCCCGGCGGCGGCCCAGCGGTTGAGTCGCTTTGTGCAGGACCTCGACGAGGGGCGCCCGCCCGTCGTCTGAGGTCGCAGACGCGCAAATCCATTGCGACACTAGGGTGATTCGCGCGTTTGGTAATTGAAAGTCCGCAAATACATGCCTAACGTGCGAATTGAACGGATGGATTCATCCGTCGCCCGTTTCTGAAGGGGAAGACGTGAACAAGGCTCAGCTTGTCGAAGCGGTGGCCGAGCAGCTGGGTGGTCGCAAGGCTGCCGCAGAGGCCGTCGACGCAGTGCTCGACACGATGGTGCGTGCCGTGGTGGCCGGGGACCGGGTTTCGGTCACCGGCTTCGGTACCTTCGAGAAGGTGGAGCGCTCGGCGCGCTTCGCCCGTAACCCGCAGACCGGCGAGCGGGTCAAGGTCAAGAAGACCTCGGTCCCCCGCTTCCGTCCGGGCCAGGGCTTCAAGGACCTGGTCAGCGGCAGCAAGAAGCTGCCGAAGGAGGGTCCCTCGGTCAAGAAGGCCCCCAAGGGCTCGCTGACCCCGGGCAAGGCCGGCACCACCGCCGCCGTGAAGCGCGCCGCCACCAAGCGTGCCGCCGCGGCCGGCGCCGCCGTCACCGAGGCCGCCGCCCCGGCCCGCAAGGCCGCTGCCAAGAAGGCCGCCCCGGCGAAGAAGGTCGCCGCCGTCAAGAAGACCGCCGCGGTGAAGAAGACCGCCGCGGTCAAGAAGACGACCGCCGCCGCCACCAAGACCGCCGCTGCCAAGAAGGCCGCCCCGGCGAAGAAGGCGGCTGCCACCACGGCGAAGAAGGCCGCCGCGGTGAAGAAGACCGCGCCGGCCAAGAAGACCACCACCCGCAAGACCACGGCGCGCAAGACCGCCGCGAAGTAGTCGCGTGGGCGGCGCAGCCGCACCAACCGCCGCGGGGCGGGACCGGGGATCCGGTCCCGCCCCGCGGCGGTTCTGACGGTGGATGCCGGGCCGAACGCGCGCCTGACCCGGAGCGGTTGAGGAGGCGTCAGGCGCCCGGGTCGTCGAAGGTCTGCAGGGTCACGAAGACCACCCGGCGGGACTCGCCCTCGCCCTCGACGCGGATCCGCACCCGCTGGCCGGGGCGCAGCAGGCGCAGGCCGCCGGCGTCGAACGCGGCGGCGTCGAAGGGTACCGGCGTGCCGTCGTCCAGCAGCACGGAGCCGGAACGGGTCGCGGGGTCGAAGGTGAACGCGGTGGCCTGCATGGATGTCACCTTACCGACCGGCCCGCCCCAGCGCCGGGGCGAGCGCCGCGGTGTGCGGGCCGACGCCGAGGGTCAGCGCCTCGCCGAGGTCGGCCGCGGTGTCCACGTCGCGGCGCACCGACGGCACATCGGGCAGCGGCAGTTCGGCGGCGCCGCCGGCCGCGTGCCGGGCCCGTGAGGCGCCGCCGAACGCCGGGGCCAGCGGCTGGCCGGGGCGGCAGGCCAGCAGGGTGGTGCCGACGCGGGGGGAGTCGGCGAGAAAGGCCCGCCCGGTCGCCGGCACCGCGGCCAGCACCCGGGCCAGCTCCGCGGGCCGCAGCGCGGGCAGGTCGGCGGAGAGCGCGGCGAGGGGCGCGTCCGGGGCGAGCTCCCGCGCGTGCGCCGCACCGTGCGCCAGCGCGGGGTTGAGACCGCCGCCCGGTTCGTCGGCCACCGGGAGCGCGCCGAGTTCGGCCAGCCGCTCGCCGGCCAGCGGGTCCCTGGTCACCACCAGCACCCGGGCCACCAGCGGGCAGCTCAGCGCGGCCAGCACGGTGTCCAGCGCGAACGCCAGCGCCAGCGCGGGACGCTGTGTCCCGGCGTGTTCGGCGAGCCGGCTCTTGGCCTGCGTCAGCGGTTTCAGCGGTAGCACCAGGGACCACCCGGACGACCGGTTCCGCCGGGCGGGGAGGAGTGGGCGTACGGTGTGCTGGGTCATCCGCGTCATTGTCGCGCCGGTCCGGGAGCGTCCGCCAGCCGGCCGTACCGGGCCCGACGTGCGATTGGTCACTCGTGGCGGACCCACGACCGACCCTGCTCGACAGACCACGCCGCCACCGAGAGGATGACGGGGTCGCCCGGCACCGAGGACCGGCGAGCCCGGACGCGACGCACCGACACCACGTACCGAACCCGCGGCACCCCACGTGCCGCACCACGCGAGGAGGAGCAGGGGTGGCCCGCCGCTCGTACGCCAGTTTCGGCAACGCCGACTACGGAATCTGGTACCGCTTCGCCGCGGTCCTGGTGAAGCCGGTGACGACCGCTCTGGTGAAGCCCGAGTGGCGCGGTTGGGAGAACCTCCCCAAGGAGGGCGGCTATCTGACGGTGGTGAACCACAACTCGGTGATCGACCCGGTGGTCTACGCGCACTTCCAGTACAACAGCGGCCGGCCGCCCCGGATGCTCGGCAAGTCCTCGCTGTTCACCGTGCCGTTCATCGGTTTCATGCTCCGCAAGACCGGTCAGATCCCGGTCTACCGCGACTCCACGGACGCCGCGCGGGCCTTCCGGGCCGCCATCGACGCCGTCAACAACGGCCAGGTGGTGCAGTTCTACCCCGAGGGCACGATCACCCGGGACCCGGACCTGTGGCCGATGACCGGCAAGAGCGGCGCCGCCCGGGTGGCCCTGATGACCGGCGCGCCGGTGATCCCGGTCGCGCACTGGGGCGCGCACGAGATCTTCCCGCCCTACGGCCGCGGTCTGGGCGGCAAGAAGGCCAAGGTCAGCCTCTTCCCGAGGCACCGGGTGCAGGTGGTGGCCGGCCCGCCGGTCGACCTGAGCCGTTACCAGGGCCGGGAACTCACCGCGCAGGTGCTGCGCGAGGCCACCGACGACATCATGGCGGCGATCACCGAGGTGCTCGCCGGCATCCGCGGCGAGGAGGCGCCGGCCGAGCGCTACGACCTGCGCCGGGCCGCCCGGGCGCGGAACGCCGCCCGCCGCGACCGGGCCGGGGCCACCGCGGACGGCACCGACCAGGAGGACGAGCTGTGACCCGCTGCGCTGTGTTCGGAACCGGCTCCTGGGGCACCGCGTTCGCGATGATCCTGGGCGACGCCGGCTGCGAGGTGACCCTCTGGGGCCGTCGCAAGGAGCTGGTGGACACCATCGCCGGCACCCACCGCAACCCCGACTACCTGCCGGGGGTCCAGCTCCCGGAGACGGTCACCGCCACCACCGACCCGGCCGTCGCGCTGGCCGGCGCGGACTTCGCGGTGCTCGTGGTGCCCTCGCAGACGCTGCGCGAGAACCTGGCGTCCTGGGCGCCGCTGATGGGGCCGCGGACCGTGCTGGTGAGCCTGATGAAGGGCATCGAACTCGGCACCGCCAAGCGGATGAGCGAGGTGATCGGCGAGGTGGCCGGGGTCGGCCCGGAGCGGGTCGCCGTGGTCAGCGGTCCCAACCTGGCCGGGGAGATCGCCAATCGGCAGCCGGCCGCGACCGTGGTCGCCTGCGCGGACGAGGCGGTCGCCAAGCGGCTGCAGACCGCCTGCCACACGCCGTACTTCCGCCCCTACACCAACACCGACGTGATCGGCTGCGAGTTGGGCGGCGCGGTCAAGAACGTGATCGGCCTGGCGGTCGGGATGGCCGACGGGATGGGTCTGGGCGACAACACCAAGGCCACCCTGATGACCCGCGGCCTGGCCGAGACCACCCGGCTCGGGGTGGCGCTGGGCGCCGACCCGTACACCTTCGCCGGCCTGGCCGGGATGGGCGACCTGGTGGCCACCTGCTCCTCGCCGCTCTCCCGCAACCACACCTTCGGCTTCAACCTGGGCCGCGGGATGACGGTGGCCGAGACGGTGGCGGTCACCAAGCAGACCGCGGAGGGCGTCAAGTCCTGCGAGTCGGTGCTGGACCTGGCCCGGCGCAACGGGGTGGACATGCCGATCGTCTCGGCGGTGGTGGACGTGGTGCACCACGGGCGGCCCACCCAGGAGGTGCTGGCCCAGCTGATGGCCCGCTCGGCCAAGCCCGAGCGGCGCTGACCGGGAACCAAACGGATCGCACGGTAGTCTCACCTCCGATATGAGCATCGAACCGACCTCCCCGCAGCAGGATCCCGCCCGCGACGGGCGCAAGCCGCGCGTCGCGATCGTCTTCGGCGGCCGCAGCTCCGAGCACGCCATCTCGGTCTCCACGGCCGGCAGCGTGCTGAAGGCCATCGACCGGACCAAGTACGACGTCCTGCCGATCGGCATCACCCAGGAGGGCCGCTGGGCCCTGGTGTCCGACGAACCGGCCCGGATGGCGATCACCGACGGTCGGCTGCCGGACGTGGCGCAGATCGCCGAGCAGGCGGAGGGCCAGGTCGCGCTGCCGACCAGCCCGGCCTCCCGCGAGGTGGTCTGGAGCGAGCCCGGTTCCGCGCCCAAGGCGCTCGGCGACGTGGACGTGGTGCTGCCGCTGCTGCACGGCCCGTGGGGCGAGGACGGCACCCTGCAGGGCCTGCTGGAGCTCTCCGGGGTGCCCTACGTGGGCTCCGGCGTGCTGGCCAGCTCGGTCGGCATGGACAAGGAGTACACCAAGCGGGTGCTGGAGTCCTTCGGCATCGGCGTCGGCCCGTACACCGTGATCCGGCCGCGCGACTGGGAGGGAGAGGAGGGCCGCGCCGCCGCCCGGGCCCGGGTCGCCGAGCTGGGCCTGCCGGTCTTCGTCAAGCCCTGCCGGGCCGGGTCCAGCATCGGGATCACCAAGGTCAAGGACCTCGCCGACCTCGACCAGGCGATCGAGGAGGCCCGCCGGCACGACCCCAAGGTGATCGTCGAGGCGATGCTGGAGGGCCGCGAGATCGAGTGCGCGGTGCTGGAGTTCCCGACCGGTCCGCGGGCCAGCGTGCCGGCCGAGATCCTGGTCGGCGGCGACTTCGAGTTCTACGACTTCGAGGCCAAGTACATCGACTCCTCGGAGGTGCGGATCCCCGCGCAGCTGACCGAGGACGAGACCGCCGAGATCCGCCGGCAGGCGGTGGCCGCGTTCGAGGCGCTGAGCTGCGAGGGGCTGGCCCGGGTGGACTTCTTCCTGCTCACCGACGGCCGCTGGGTGGTCAACGAGATCAACACCATGCCCGGCTTCACGCCGATCTCGGCCTACCCCAAGATGTGGGAGGCCAGCGGGGTGCCCTACGCCGAGCTGATCGACCGGCTGCTGCAGGCCGCGCTGCGCCGCTCCACCGGGCTGCGCTGACCCGCTCCGTGCCAGAAGCGCCCCGCGGTCCGCGGGGCGCTTCTCACTTCGGTGGTCACCGCTCCGCCGGCTACTGCGGGAACTGCGACGGGACGGTCTTCGAGACCGCGTCGGAGATGGCCGGCAAGGGGTCGGTGGGGTTCGGGTAGGCGCCGTGCGGGACCAGCACCTCGACGTTGGCGTCGCGCTGGATGGTGGTGAACAGCACGTCGCCGTCGGACCGCTGGTCGATCAGCCAGTTGACCCCGTTCACGCCGATCGAGTCCGCCTCCGGGTGCTGGATCAGCAGTTCGGGCACCGGCACGCCGCAGCGCAGCACGGTGGCCGGGCTGCTGGCCCAGGCCGCGGTGAGCGGTGAGACGGGCGTGATCGAGGCGTGGCCGTGGCCCTGCACGTCGCCGGGCAGTGCCTCGGCGAGCGCCAGGCAGTAGCCGCGCTGGTCGGCGGGTGGCGCGGGCACCGCCACGTGCTGCGGGCCGGCCCAGCTGCCGAGCAGGTACACCAGGCAGCCGGCCAGCGCGACGGGCACCGCCAGCCACTTCACGGGGGCCGGCAGCACTTGCAGGAGACGGTTCAACCGGGCTGGTGCGGACACCGGCCGATGGTAACCGCGGTTACAGATGGACCACCGGGCAGGTCAGGGTCCGGGTGATGCCCTCGACCTGTTGGATCTGGGCGACGACCAGCCGCCCCAGGTCGTCCACGGTGCCCGCCTCGGCGCGGACGATCACGTCGTACGGCCCGGTGACGTCCTCCGCGAGCAGAACGCCACCGACCTTGCTGATCGCTTCGGCGACGGCGGTCGCCTTGCCCACTTCGGTCTGGATCAGGATGTATGCCTGTACCACGGAGGACCTCCCGGCGCCTGGGGGTGGTGGTTCGCGACTCGACCCGGCGGCCCGCACGGGGTGGGTGGTGGTGGGCGGGCACGCACAGGGCTGGATCACCACGCTACCGCGCAGGGGGCCCGGGAGGGAGACCCCGATGCCCACCAGAGGCGTACGCTTCGCGCGGGGGAGCGCGCCGCACCCCCGCCGGGGGACGCGGGACAGGGACGCAGGAGAGGACGGCACATGCAGGGGACCGTGGGCGAACTCGGCGAGTTCGGCCTCATCAGGGAGCTCACCGCCCGGCTGCCGATCACTCCGGCGGTGGAGCTCGGACCGGGCGACGACGCGGCCGTGGTCCAGGCGCCGGACGGTCGGGTGGTGGCCACCACGGACGTGCTGATCGAGGGTCGGCACTTCCGCCGGGACTGGTCCACCGCCTACGACGTGGGCCGCAAGTCGGCCGCGCAGAACCTGGCCGACGTCGCCGCGATGGGCGCGGTGCCGACCGCGCTGCTGCTCGGTCTGGTCGCCCCCGCCGACCTGCCGACCACCTGGGCGACCGAGATGATGGACGGCCTGCGCGACGAGTGCCAGGTGGCGGGCGCCGCGGTGGTCGGCGGCGACGTGGTGCGCGGCGACACCATCACGCTGGCCATCACCGCTTTGGGTGATCTGCAGGGCCGCGCCCCGGTGCGCCGCTCGGGCGCCCGGCCCGGCGACGTGGTCGCGGTGACCGGCTGGTTGGGCTGGTCGGCGGCCGGCCTGACCGTGCTGGCCCGCGGTTTCCGCTCGCCGCGCGCCTTCGTCGAGGCGCACCGGCGGCCCGAGCCGCCGTACCATGCCGGGCCGGCCGCCGCCGAGCTGGGCGCGACCTCCATGATCGACGTCAGCGACGGCCTGGTGGCCGACCTGGGACACGTCGCGGCGGCCAGCACGGTCGACATCGACCTGCGCGCGGCCGACTTCGACGTCCCGGCGCAGATGGCGGACATCGGCCAGGCAGTCGGAGTGGACCCGCTGGTCTGGGTGCTGTCCGGCGGCGAGGACCACGCGATCGTGGCGACCTTCCCGCCGAGCGTGCAACTGCCAGCCCGCTGGCGGGTGGTGGGCGAGGTGACCGGCCCGGCCCGGTCCGGTGGCCGGGTCACCGTGGACGGCGCGCCCTGGGAGCGCACCGGGGGCTGGGACCACTTCACCGAGTGACCCGGCATGCTTCCTCCCGCCGCACCGCGTCGTCGGTGGGGCGGTCACCACACCCGGCGCAGCGCGTAGGCTTGCGCTGATTGTCAGTAGTGTCCGGATTGTTCGGCGGGAGAGCACAGCCAGCATGCGAATCGGTGTCCTGACCAGCGGCGGCGACTGCCCCGGCCTCAACGCGGTGATCCGCTCGGTGGTCCACCGGGGCCTGGACGTCCACGGCGACGAGATCCTCGGGATCGAGGACGGTTTCCTGGGCCTGATCGAGGGTCGGGCCAGGACGGTCGGCCACGACGACGTGACCGGCCTGCTGACCCTGGGCGGCACCATCCTCGGCTCGGCCCGGGTCCAGCGCGACAAGATCCTCTGGGCCGTGCAGAACGCCCGCACGCTGGCCGGCAACCTCGGCCTCGACGCGCTGATCGCGATCGGCGGCGAGGGCACGCTGACCGCCGCCAAGCTGTTCAGCGACGCCGGGCTGCCGGTGGTCGGGGTGCCGAAGACCATCGACAACGACATCGACGCCACCGACGTCACCTTCGGCTTCGACACCGCGGTGCACGTGGCCACCGAGGCGATCGACCGGCTGAAGACCACCGCCGAGTCGCACCAGCGGGTCATGGTGGTCGAGCTGATGGGCCGGCACACCGGCTGGATCACGCTGACCGCCGGCATGGCGGCCGGCGCGCACGGCATCCTGATCCCGGAGAAGCCCTTCGACATCGAGGCGGTGGCCCGGATGATCGAGGAGCGTTTCGACCGCGGCAAGAAGTTCGCCATCATCGCGGTCGCCGAGGGCGCCGCGCCGATGCCGGGCACGCTCCGCTTCGACCACGGCACGGTCGACCAGTACGGCCACCAGACCTTCGGCGGGATCGGCACCCGGCTCGCGCACGAGCTGGAGGACCTGCTCGGCAAGGAGGCCCGCCCGGTGATCCTCGGCCACACCCAGCGCGGCGGCACCCCGACCGCCCGGGACCGGGTGCTGGCCACCCGGTTCGGCTGGCACGCGGTGGAGGCCGTGCACAAGGGCGCCTTCGGCCACTTCACCGCGCTGCGCGGGAACGAGATCGAGCTGGTCCCGGTGGCCGACGCGGTGACCCGGCTGAAGACCGTGCCGCCGGACCGCTGGATGGAGTCCGAGGCCGTGCTCTGACCGGGGCCGGGTAGGTTGGGCGGCATGTCCGACACCACTCCTTCCACGCCCGCCGTCGCCCCGCCCCGCGTGCTGACCGTGGCCGGCTCCGACTCCGGCGGCGGAGCCGGGATCCAGGCCGACCTGAAGACCATGCTGGCGCTCGGCGTGCACGGCATGAGCGTGATCACCGCGGTCACCGCGCAGAACTCGCTGGGCGTCCAAGGCTACTGGGAGCTGCCCGCGGCCGCGGTCCGGGCGCAGTTCCGAAGCGTGGTCGACGACATCGGGGTGCAGGCGGTGAAGACCGGCATGCTGGCCTCGATCGAGCTGGTGGAGACGGTCTCGGAGCTGCTCGCCGGGGTCGGGGCGCCGGTGGTGGTGGACCCGGTCGGGGTCTCCAAGCACGGCGACCCGCTGCTCGCGGCGGAGGCCGTCGCCACGGTGCGCGAGCGGCTGTTGCCGGTGGCCACCCTGGTCACCCCGAACCTGCACGAGGTGACCCAGCTGACCGGACTGACGGTGACCGAGGAGCGCGGGATGCGGCCGGCCGCCGAGGCGCTGCTGGCGCTCGGCCCGCGCTGGGTGCTGGTCAAGGGTGGGCACCTGGCGGGCGAGGCGGCCGACCTGCTGGTCGGCGCGGACGGCGGCGAGCACTGGTTCCGCTCCCCGCGGTACGACAATCGGCACACCCACGGCACCGGCTGCACGCTGGCCAGCGCGATCGCCGCCGAGCTGGCCAAGGGCCGCGAGGTGCCCGGGGCGGTGGCGGCGGCCAAGGAGTACGTCACCGGCGCGATCCGGGCCGGCTTCGCGCTCGGTGCCGGGATCGGTCCGGTCGACCACGGTTGGCGGCAGCGCGGCTGAGCGTGTTGGTGGGGGCCCGGCGGCGGGCCCCCACCGCACGGTGGCGTGGACGGTCAGCCCGGCGGCGTGGACGTCCAGCGGCCCGGAAAGGGCGTGGAGAAACAGAAAACCGGTTCATCCGAGGATGAACCGGTTTCCCGGAGGACCGGCATGCCGGTCTGCGCGTCAGCGCGAGACCTTACCGGCCTTGATGCACGAGGTGCACACGTTGAGCCGCTTCGGCGTCCGCCCGATCACAGCGCGCACCGTCTGGATGTTGGGGTTCCAACGACGGCGGGTACGGCGGTGCGAGTGGGAGATGTTGTTGCCGAAGCCCGGCCCCTTGCCGCAGACGTCGCAGTTGGCAGCCACAGGAGTCACTCCAAGACTTCAGATCATTTACGTTCGAAAACCCCGGGAGAAGCCCCCGAGCCACTCGCGTGGACCGGATCGCGTCAAGGGGTGAGCCCGGGTTGTTCCAGGCAACCGGAGCAGCATACATCGGCTACTCCCGTTCGACGAAACTACCATGTGGAGCCCCTTGATCGCTCCGCGCCCGGGAACCGGCGCTGGGCTGGGCAATCCCCCGATAACCTGCCAGGGACACCCTGGCCCGTTCCCGTCGCGTTCACCTGGAGGAGACCCGGTGTTGGACACGCTCGACGCCTCCGCCGTCCGCACCTGGTGCCGGCTCGCGCTGTCCGCCCTCGGCCAGGCCCGCGAGGAGATCGACGCGCTGAACGTCTACCCGGTGCCGGACGGGGACACCGGGACCAACCTCTACCTGACCGTGGAGTGCGCCACCGCGGAGGTGGAGCGCTGCTTCGAGGCGGCCGGCGAGGAGCCGGGCGGTGAGCCCGGGCTGGCCACCGCGATCCGGGCGATGGCCCGCGGCGCGCAGCTCGGGGCGTGCGGCAACTCCGGGGTGATCCTGGCCCAGCTGCTGCGCGGGGCGGCCGAGGTGCTGGCCGAGCACGGTGGTGGTCCGGAGCAACTGCGCGAGGCGCTGCGCCGGGGCAGCGAGTCGGCGTACCAGGCGGTGGACGTCCCGGTCGAGGGCACCCTGCTGACGGTCGCGGCCGGCGCCGCCGAGCAGGCCGGCCGGGCCGCGGGCGGGCTGGCCGAGGTGGCCGGCGCCGCGCACGACGCGGCCCGGCGGGCGCTGCTGCACACCCCGGACCAGTTGGACGTGCTGGCCCGGGCCGGCGTGGTGGACGCCGGTGGCCGGGGTCTGGTGGCGGTGCTGGGCGCGCTGGCCGACGCGGTCACCGGCCAGCGGCCGATGGGCCCGGTGGCGCTGGGCGAGGACCTCGGCGAGCTCACCACGGTGGAGCGCTGCGCCGAGCCGCCCCGGCTGCCCGGCCACCCGGCCTTCGAGGTGATCTACCTGCTGGACGCCCCCGACCGGGCGCTGCCGGCGCTGCGCGGGCGGCTGGCGGCGCTCGGCGACTCGCTGGTGATCGGCGGCGGCGACGGGCTGTGGAACGTCCACGTGCACGTGGACGACGCGGGTGCGGCGGTGGAGGCCGGGGTGGAGGCGGGCCGCCCGCACCGGATCCGGATCACCCACTTCGCCGAGGCCGAGGCCCGTTCCGGTGGCGCCGCACCGGCCGAGCCCGCCGCCCGGGCGGTGCTCAGCGTGGTGGCCGGTGCCGGCCTGGCCGAGCTCTGCGCCCGGGCCGGCTCGGCGGTGCTGCCGGCCGACCCGGACGCGCCTCCGTCCAGTGCCGAGCTGGCCGCGGCGGTCCGCCGGTGCGCCGCCCGCGAGGTGATCGTGCTGCTCAACGACCCCGAGCTGCGGGCCACCGCGGGCGCCGCCGCCGACCAGCTGCGTGAGGAGGGGGTGCGGATCGCCGTGCTGCCCACCCGCTCGCCGGTGCAGGGCCTGGCGGCGCTGGCGGTGCACGAGGCGGCCCGGCGGTTCGACGAGGACGTGGTCGCCATGACCTCCGCGGCCGGCGCCACCCGGTACGCCGAGCTGGCCGTCGCCGAGGGCGAGTCCTGGACGATGGCCGGGGTCTGCCAGGCCGGCGACGTGCTCGGGCTGATCGACGGGGACGTCGCGGTGATCGGCGCCAGCATCGGCGCGACCGGCGCCGAGGTGCTCTCCCGGATGCTCGCGGCCGGTGGCGAGCTGGTCACCCTGGTGCTCGGCGGGGGCGCCCCGGACGGCCTGGCCGAGCAGCTGGTGGCGCACGCCCGACGGCAGCGCCCGGAGGTGGACACCGTGGTCTTCACCGGTGGCCAGGAGAGCGCGCCGCTGCTCATCGGGGTGGAGTGACCCGGCTCGTCGGTGCGGTGGTGTCCAATAGGCGTGATGGCCGCACTCGACGTACCCCTGACCAAGCTGGTCGGCGACCGCACCGCGAAGGTGCTCGCCGACAGCCTCCGCCTGCGCACGGTCGGCGACCTGCTGCACCACTACCCGCGCCGCTACGTCGAGCGCGGTGAGCTGACCAGCCTGGACGACCTGGAGATCGACGAGCACGTCACCGTGCTGGCGAAGATCGAGAAGGTCACCCTGATCCCGTTCCGGCAGCGCCGCGGGGACCGGCTGGAGGTGGTGGTCACCGACGGCCGCGGCCGGTTGACCCTGGTCTTCTTCAACCAGGGCTGGCGGCAGAAGGAGTTGCGCCCGGGGGCCCAGGGGCTGTTCGCCGGCAAGGTCGGCGTCTTCAACCGGACCCGCCAACTGGCCAGCCCGGACTACCAGTTGCTGGACGAGGACGCGGACGACGGCGCCGCGCGGAAGTTCGCCGGCCGGCTCATTCCGGTCTATCCGGCCAGCGCCCAACTGCCCAGCTGGAAGCTGTCGTTGTGCGTGGAGACGGTGCTCGACGGACTGCGTGGCACCGGCTGGGCCGAGGTCGGCGAGCCGCTGCCGGCCGAACTGCGCGCCGAGCACGGCCTGATCCCACTGCCCGAGGCGCTGGAGCTCATCCACCGCCCGCGCAACCACGCCGAGCGCGAGCGCGCCCAGCAACGGCTGCGCTGGGACGAGGCGTTCGTGTTGCAGGTCGCGCTGGCGCAGCGCCGGGCCGCCGACGCGGCGCGGCCGGCCGTGGCCCGTCCGGTCCGCTCCGGCGGACTGCTGGACGCCTTCGACGCCAAGCTCCCGTTCACCCTGACCGAGGGCCAACAGGCGGTCTGCGCCGAGATCTTCGCCGACCTGGCGACCGAGCACCCGATGCACCGGCTGCTCCAGGGCGAGGTGGGTTCCGGCAAGACGCTGGTCGCGCTGCGGGCGATGCTGACCGTGGTGGACGCCGGCGGGCAGGCGGTGCTGCTGGCGCCGACCGAGGTGCTCGCCCAGCAGCACCACCGCTCGATCGTCGAGATGATGGGGGAGCTGGCCGAGGCCGGGATGCTCGGTGGGGCCGAGGTCGGCACCCGGGTCGCGCTGCTGACCGGCTCGATGGGTGCTCCGGCCCGCCGCCAGGCGCTGCTCGACATGGCGTGCGGGGATGCCGGGATCGCGATCGGCACGCACGCCCTGATCGAGGACAAGGTGCAGTTCCAGGACCTCGGCCTGGTGGTGGTCGACGAGCAGCACCGGTTCGGCGTCGAGCAGCGGGACGCGCTGCGCGCCAAGGGCGGGCAGCCGCCGCACCTGCTGGTGATGACGGCCACCCCGATCCCGCGCACGGTGGCCATGACGGTCTTCGGCGACCTGGAGACCTCGGTGCTGGACCAGTTGCCGGCCGGCCGCTCGCCGATCTCCAGCCACGTGGTGCCCTCGGTGGAGAAGCCCAACTTCCTGGCCCGGGCCTGGGAGCGGATCCGCGAGGAGGTGGCCAAGGGCCACCAGGCGTACGTGGTCTGCCCGCGGATCGGTGACGAGCCGGAGGAACCGAAGAAGAAGCGGCGCGCGGTGGTCGCCGAGGAGGAGGACCCGGAGGACCTCGGCGCCGGCAGCGACGAGCGGCGGCCGCCGCTGGCCGTCGTGCTGACCGCCGAGCAGCTGGCCACCGGGCCGTTGGCCGGGCTGCGGGTGGAGGTGCTGCACGGCCGGCTCGCGCCGGAGGTCAAGGACGACGTGATGCGGCGTTTCGCGGCGGGCCAGGTGGACGTGCTGGTGGCCACCACGGTGATCGAGGTCGGGGTGAACGTGCCGAACGCCACCGCCATGGTGATCATGGACGCCGACCGGTTCGGCGTCTCCCAGCTGCACCAGCTGCGCGGTCGGGTCGGCCGGGGCAGCGCGCCGGGCCTCTGCCTGCTGGTCAGCGAGATGCCCGCGGGCAGCGCGGCGCGGGCCCGGCTGGACGCGGTGGCCGGCACCCTGGACGGCTTCGAGCTGTCCCGGATCGACCTGGAGCAGCGCCGCGAGGGCGATGTGCTCGGCCAGGCGCAGTCCGGGGTGAAGTCCTCGCTGAAGGTGCTCTCGGTGTTGGCGGACGAGGAGGTGATCGCCGAGGCCCGGGCCGCTGCGGCCGCCCTGGTCGCCGCCGACCCCGAGCTGGCGGCTCATCCGGACCTGCGCGCCGCGCTGGCCGGGATGCTCGACGAGGAGCGCGCCGAGTATCTGGAGAAGGGCTGACGGACGGCCGGTTGTCAGTGCCCCGGGAGACAATGGAGGTGTTCAGGGCGCAGGTCAAGTTGCGTTCCTGGCACGACACTTGGGGGTCCTGCCATGGCATTCCGTCATCTCAACGAGCTCCCGCTGGGCGACAAGGTGTTCCGGGTCGAACTCGCCAGCGACGACGACCGGGAGGTCACCCTCACCCTGACCGGCTGGCGTGAGGGATCGGCCGCCAGCCCGCTGGCCGCCGGCCGGCTGCGCCTCCCGGTGGAGGACGTCGCCAGCCTGCGGATCGCGCTCAACCGGGCGCTGCGGGCGCTGGCGATCGTGGCCGACGTCGCCGAGCCGATCCCCGACCGCGACGTACTGCGCGAGCTCTACCCCGGACACGGCGCGCCCTGGGTCCCGCAGCACGAGGAGGAGCTGGCCCGGCGCTTCCACGAGGGCGAGACGATCGCCCGGATCGCCGCCCGGTTCGGCCGGACGCCCGACTCGGTCCGCACCAAGCTGCGGGAGCTGGGCCACGACCCGCGCCGGCCGGAGTACTGCCCGCCCGACGGCTGCCTCTCCTGGTCCCGCTACGCCTCCCCGGCGCTGCTGGGGGCGGCCGCCGCCGCGGAGTAGCGCCACCGAACGGGTGACCGTGGGACCGCTGGTCGGGCGGCCCTGCGGACGCCGCCGCGGGCCGCCCCCGATAGCGTGGTCATGGTCAAGACCAGAGAGGACACCATGACCCGCGTGATCGCCGGGGCGGCCGGGGGCCGCCGGCTGGCCGTACCGCCCGGCCGGGGCACCCGACCGACCTCCGACAAGGCCCGCGAGGCGATGTTCTCCACCCTGGAGGCGCTGCGCGGGTCGCTGGCCGGCGCCCGGCTGCTGGACCTGTTCGGCGGCTCGGGCGCGGTCGGTCTGGAGGCGCTGTCGCGCGGCGCCGCGCACGTCCTGCTGGTCGAGGCGGACGCGGCGGCGGCCCGGGTGATCCGGGCCAACGTCCGGACGGTGGACCTGCCCGGTGCCGAGGTCAGGGCGGACCGTGCCGAGCGGGTGCTCGCCGGCCGGCCGCCCGAGGAGCCGTACGACCTGGTCTTCCTGGACCCGCCGTACGTCGTCACCGACGAGGCGCTGCGCGAGATGCTGATCACACTCCGCGCTGGGGGCTGGATCACCGAGGACGCACTCGTCACCGTGGAACGCAGCACCCGGGGCGGCGAGTTCGGCTGGCCCGGGGGCTTCGTAGCGCTGCGCTCGCGCCGGTACGGCGAGGGCACGCTCTGGTACGGCCAGGCCGCCGAGGCCGACGCCCGCCGGGCGAACGACTGAAAGGGACACCAGACCTCATGCGCCGTGCCGTCTGTCCGGGCTCCTTCGACCCGATCACCAACGGTCACCTCGACATCATCGAGCGGGCCTCCCAGCTCTACGACGTGGTGCACGTCGCGGTACTGATCAACAAGAACAAGCAGGGGCTCTTCACGGTCGACGAGCGGATCGCGCTGATCGAGGAGACCACCGCGGGCTACGGCAACGTCCAGGTCGAGTCGCACCACGGGCTGCTGGTCGACTTCTGCCGGGACCGCGGGATCCCCGCCATCGTCAAGGGCCTGCGGGCGGTCAGCGACTTCGACTACGAGTTGCAGATGGCGCAGATGAACCGCGGTCTGACCGGGGTGGAGACGCTCTTCGTGCCCACCTCGCCGACCTACAGCTTCCTCTCCTCCACGCTGGTCAAGGAGGTCGCCTCGTACGGGGGCGACGTCTCGCACCTGATCCCGCCGCTGGTGCACGCCCGGCTCGTGGAGCGGCTGGCGGAGCGCGCCGCGGCCAGCTGACGGCCGTTCCGCGCGCCGCCCGGGTCCTGGTGGTCTGTCACGGTCTGTCCGTCTTGTCGCCGGCGGCACCGCGCACGGCGTTGTCACCGCACCCCGCGGGGGACGTACAGTCGGTACTCCCGCCCAGCGGTGACCCAGAGTCGGTTCTGGTGCCGCCGGACCCGCTGCCTTCCGCCCGTACCGGCGGCACACGGAAAGACGGACGCCCGTGGACGTGCAGAACAAAGTCGATGAGATCGTCGCCGTGGTCGAGAACGCCCGCGCGATGCCCATGTCGGCCTCCTGCGTGGTGAACCGGGCCGAGCTGGTCGGCCTGCTCCAGGAGCTGCGTGCGGCCCTGCCGGCCGAGCTGGCCCAGGCCCAGTCGGTGATGGCCGACCACGAGCAGGTGGTCGCCGACGCCCGCGGTGAGGCGGAGCGGATCATCCAGGGCGCGCACGCCGAGCGCGGCTCGCTGATCTCCGACACCGAGGTGGTCCGCCGGGCGCAGGCCCAGGCGGACCGGATCCTGGCCGAGGCGCGCGAGGAGGTCGCCGTCAAGCGCCAGGAGGCGGACGACTACGTCGACAGCAAGCTGGCCAACTTCGAGGTCGTGCTCACCAAGACGCTGGGCGCGGTCGGCCGGGGTCGGGACAAGCTGCGCGGCGCCGCCGGTCAGGAGCCGGAGGACGGCGAGGAGTTCCAGCCGGGCAGCAGCCCGAGCCCGGAGGTCGACGAGTACGTCGATGTGAAGCTCGCCACCCTCCAGGCGGTGCTCAGCGGCACCCTGGAGGCGGTCGGCCGGGGCCGCGACAAGCTGCTCGGCAAGGCCCCGATCGACGAGCTGGGCGCCTACCTGGCCGCCGCCGACGAGGCCCAGCAGCAGAAGGACCGGGCCGAGGCGGTGGCCGCCGGCTTCGCCGACGAGGAGGAGCAGCCCTGGTACCGCGAGGTGCCGGAGCAGCAGAGCTGGCCCGAGCAGACCCCGACCGAGGCCGGCTGGCAGGGCGCCGCCCCCGTCGAGGCCCCTTACGCCCCGGCGGCCGGCTACCCGGCTCAGGACCCCTACCAGCAGCAGCCCGGCGGCGACTACCCGGAGATCTACGCCGGCTACGACCCGGCGGCCGCGCAGGCCGACCCGTACGCGAGCCACTGGGCCCAGCAGCAGCCGGACGGGGCCGGCTACCAGCAGCCCGCCGACCCGTACGGCGGCGCCTGGGGCCAGCAGCAGCCGGACGCCGCCGGCTACCCGCAGGAGCAGCCGGCCTACCCGTCGCAGCCCGGTTACGCGCCCTGGGGCCAGCAGGGCGAGGCCGCCGGCTACCCGCAGCACGCCCAGTCGCCGCAGCAGGCGAGCCTGGACGAGACCAGCTTCTTCGACACCAGCATGATCGACATGACCCGGCTGCGGGAGCTGGGCGGTCGCTGAGGCTCCCGCCGGGGTGGGCCGACTTTGGGCCTGGGCTCGCTCTCGGGTAGTCTGACCACTCCGGCCATTCCTTGCCGGACCGTTCGGCTGCCCGCGCACCAGTTGCGTGGCACCCGGACCAACCCGTCGAACCGCCCGCGCCGTGCAGTGATGCGCCCGCCGTAGGAAGTCAGGACACCTTGAACCGCCTCGACCACCGCGACCCGCTCGTGTTCGACACGCACGAGCTCGGCCGTCGCCCGGGGTCCCTGCGCAAGGTGAGCCGGACCTTCGAGGCCCCGGAGGGCTTCGGCATCATCGACGTGATCGGTGTCCCGGTCGGCAGCGAGATGGCGCTGGAACTGCGCCTGGAGTCGGTGATCGAGGGCGTGCTCGTGACGGGGACCGCCGAGGCCCACGTCACCGGCGAGTGCGTACGCTGCCTGGAGCCGGTCGAGGACGACCTCGAGGTGGACTTCCAGGAGCTGTACTACTACCCGGAGACCGACGACCGCGGCCGGGTCCGCGGTGGCGCCGAGGACGGGCTGTCCGACGAGGACGAGGAAGAGACTTACCGGCTGGAGGGCGACCTGTTCGACCTCGAACCGGTGCTGCGGGACGCGGTGGTGCTCGCACTGCCGCTGCAGCCGGTGTGCCAGGACGACTGCCTGGGCCTGTGCTCCGAGTGTGGAGCGCGGCTGAGCGACGACCCGGACCACCACCACGATGCCGTCGACCCCCGGTGGGCGGCTCTGCAGGGACTCTCCGCCGCCCCCGGCGACGAGGGTGACGGAAACACGAACAGCGACACCCGTGAGGGTCTCGCCGAGAACCAGGAGAAGTAGCCGTGGCTGTTCCGAAGCGGAAGATGTCGCGCAGCAACACGCGCCACCGCCGTTCGCAGTGGAAGGCTGCGGTCCCGGCCCTCGTGGCGTGCGACCGCTGCCACGAGCCGAAGCTGGGTCACATCGCGTGCCCGAGCTGCGGCACGTACAACCGTCGCCAGGTCCTCTCGGTCTGATCGGCGGGTGCGAGGATCGATGTCGGACGGTAACTCCTCCCGCAAGTCGTCTCCCAGCAATGGGGGGAAGGGCGGCGGGCCGGCTTCGACCGCATACGACGTCCTGGAAGGGCGCCTCGGGTACACACTTGAGCGCGCCCTTCTGGTACGTGCCCTGACCCACCGCTCGTTCGCGTACGAGAACGGTGGACTGCCCACCAACGAGCGCCTGGAGTTCCTCGGCGACTCGGTGCTGGGCCTGGTGGTGACCGACACCCTCTACCGCATCCACCCGGATGTCCCGGAGGGCACGCTCGCCAAACTGCGCGCCGCGGTGGTCAACTCCCGCGCGCTCGCCGAGGTCGGCCGCGGCCTGGAACTCGGCACCTTCATCCGGCTCGGCAAGGGCGAGGAGGGTACCGGTGTCCGCGACAAGTCGTCGATCCTCGCGGACACCGTCGAGGCCGTGATCGGCGCGATCTACCTGGACCAGGGCCTGGACTCGGCCACCGAGTTCGTGCACCGGCTGTTCGACCCGCTGATCGCCGAGTCCTCCCGGCTGGGTGCCGGCCTGGACTGGAAGACCAGCCTGCAGGAGCTCACCGCCTCGGTGGGCATCGGCGTGCCGGAGTACGTGGTCGAGGAGTCCGGTCCGGACCACGAGAAGACTTTCAACGCCGCCGCGCGGGTCGCCGGCGAGGCCTTCGGCAGCGGCACCGGCCGCTCCAAGAAGGAGGCCGAGCAGAAGGCCGCCGAGAGCGCCTGGCGTGCGATCAAGGAAAAGTACGGCGAGCCGCAGACGCCCGCCGCCTGACTCTGGGGGCTTGCGGTGCCCGAACTGCCCGAGGTCGAGGTCGTCCGGCGCGGACTGGAGCGCTGGGTGACCGGGCGGACGGTCGCCGAGGTGCAGGTCCTGCACCCGCGCGCGGTGCGCCGCCAGCCCGGCGGCCCGGCCGACTTCGTCGCCCGGCTCACCGGCAGCACGCTCGGACCGGCCCGCCGTCGCGGCAAGTACCTCTGGCTGCCGCTGGACGACGGCGGCAGTTCGCTCCTCGGCCACCTCGGGATGAGCGGCCAGCTGCTGGTCCAGGACCCGGCCACCCCCGACGAGACCCACCTGCGGGTCCGGCTCCGGTTCACCGACGGCGGGCGCGAGCTGCGCTTCGTCGACCAGCGCACCTTCGGCGGCCTGGCGGTCGAGGAGGCGGACGACACCGAGGGCACCCCCGGCTCGCTCGCCCACATCGCCCGCGACCCGCTCGATCCGGCCTTCGACGACCAGGCCTTCTACACCGCGCTGCGGGCCCGCCGGACCACCGTCAAGCGTGCCCTGTTGGACCAGACGCTGATCAGCGGGGTCGGCAACATCTACGCGGACGAGGCGCTCTGGCGCTCCAAGCTGCACTACGACCGCCCGACCGCGACCCTCACCCGCCCGCTGGCGGCCACCCTGCTGGCCAACGCCCGCGGGGTGATGACCGCGGCGCTCGCGGTCGGCGGCACCAGCTTCGACAGCCTCTACGTCAACGTGAACGGGGAGAGCGGCTACTTCTCGCGCTCGCTGGACGCCTACGGCCGCGAGGGCGAGCCCTGTTACCGCTGCGGGACCCCGATCCGGCGCGCCGCCTGGATGAACCGTTCCAGCTACTACTGCCCGCGCTGCCAGCGGGTCCCCCGCCCGCGCGGTGGCGAGTAGCCGGCTACCGCCTGGCCAGCTCGGGTTCGGCGTGGGCGGCCGGGTGGAACTCCTCGGCCTGGCCGAAGTGGGCCACCGCGACCGCGCCGACCACGGCGAAGAGGAAGCCCGCGACACCCAGCCAGGCGAAGCCCGCCCGGGCGGCGTCGTGCAGCCAGAGCACCCCGATCACGCCCGGCACCACGGTCTCGCCGACCACCAGGGCGGCGGTGGCGCCGTTGACCGAGCCCAGCTGCAGCGCCACCGTGTGCAGGTACATCCCGCCCAGACCGCCGACCAGGATCGCGTACAGGGCCGGGTCACCGACCAACTGGCCGAGGTTGAACGGGTCGAAGCCGTCCAGGATCCGCACCCCGATGCCGAGCGCGCCGAAACCGAGGCCGGAGAGCAGGCCGGCCACGATCGCGCCACTGGCGCCCAGCCGGCGCACCACCAGCGAGCCGCCCGCGATCAGCACCACCGAGACCAGCAGCAGCCACCAGTGGGTGGGCATCGGCACCGTACCGGTGCCCTCCGGGCCGGCGGCCACCGCGAGCGCCACCAGCGCCGCGCAGACCACCGCGATGGAGGCCCACTCGGGCCGCTTGAGCCGGATCCCGAGCAGCCTGATGCTGAGCAGCGCGGTGATCACCAGGTTGGCGCTGATCACGGTCTGCGAGAGGAAGAGGGGCAGCAGCCGGGCGGCCAGCGCGCCGAGCAGGAACCCGATCAGGTCGAGCACCGTGCCCAGGATGAACTCCCAGGTGACCACGGCCTTGGCGGTGGAGGCCAGGCTCGGGCCGCCGTGCTCGGTGACCAGCGGCTGCTCCGCCGGGCCGGCCGCGGCGGCCTCCTCGCGGGCCGATCGGCGGGAGCCGACCGCCTGCAGCACCGAGCCGGTGCCGTAACAGACGGACGCCGCGACGGCGGTCACGAGGCCGATGATCACCTAGTACTCCGATCGGAGGGAATGAAGAAGGGCGAATGATCCCACTATGCCCTGTCGAGGACGGACCGGAGAAGCCCGGTGCGGATCATGGACCGCCCCGGTCCGCGGCTGGCCTCAGTTGACGCAGGGGATGCCGCCCATCTTCACCGGGGGTCCCTGCATCGGGATCCCGGCGGCCGGATCGGTGGACGTCCCGGAGCCGTCGCCGGACGGGCCGCTCGACCCGCCGCCGGCCGGGGTGTAGTTGGCGCCCAGGGCGACCTCGACGTGGCCCACACGCACCGTGGAACTCGGGACCGCGGTGACGTTGTAGCGGGCCGCGATCTGGTCGGCGGCCTCCTTGGCCCCGGTGCCGTAGCTCACGGTGGTCCTCGTCTGGCGCGGACCCTGGCTGATCCGCCCCTGGCCGTAACCCAGCGCCACCAGCGCCCTGGACTCGTCACCGGCGGCGCCCGGGACGGCGGAGGTGTTGATCACGTCCACGGTGCCCGGGGCGGCCTTCGCCGGCGACGGCGAGGCGGACGGTGGGTCGGCGGGGGCGGAGGCGTCGGCGGCGCCCCCCGGGGCGTCGGCCACGTTGCCGCCGCCGGCCGGGGCCGGGTCGTGGCCGGTCAGCTGCTGGACGATCCGCTTGATCTGGGCCGGGTCCACCGTGTTGACCTCCTCGCCGTTGACCTTGGCGAAACCGGAGATCGGCAGCGTGTTCGCCTCGATGTGACCGCCGGAGAGGTTGGGCGCCTGCTGGGCGAAGTCCAGCACGTTCCACCGGTCGTCCATCACGACGTCCTGCTTGATCACGTCGAACAGCTGCTGCATCTTGCCCAGGTCGCCGATCACGCCCTGGCCCTTCAGCTTGGCGATGACCGAGGAGATGAAGGCCTGCTGGCGGTGGGTGCGGTCGAGGTCGCCGTTGGTCAGGTTGTGCCGCTGGCGGACGAAGGAGAGCGCCTGGGCGGCGTTGAGGGTGTTGAGCCCGGCGTGGAAGTCGGCACCGGAGCCCTGGCCCTCCATGGCCGGGTCCTTGGTGGCGTGGTTCAGGCAGACCTGGATCGGCCCGACGGCCTTGGCGATGTCGTAGAAGCCGAGCAGGTTGACCTCGGCGAAGTGGTCGATCGGGATGCCGAGGAAGTTCTGCACGGTGGCCAGGGTGGCCTTGCGGCCGGCCTCCCGGCCCTGCCGCTCCAGCTCGGCCTTGGAGAGGCCCTTGCCGGCCAGCTTGCTCTCGGCCATCGACTTGGCGATGCCGTAGGCCTCCTTGATCTTGTGCATCCTGCCGTCGGCGCCGGCGGTCTGCACGTAGTCGTCGCGCGGGATGGAGAGCGCGGTGACCTGGCCGCCGTTGGCCGGGATGTGCATCACCATCAGGGTGTTGGTGTTGTAGCCGCCGACGTCGCTGCTGGAGCCGGCGTGCAGTTCGTCCTGGACGAACTGGCCGGGCAGGTCGTTGCCGTTCATGTCCTTCCGGCTGTCCAGGCCGATCAGCAGCAGGTTGACCGAGTTGTCCAGGTGCGGTGGGGCGCCCTTCTTGAGGTCGTCCAGCGCGCTGGAGGTGGTCAGGCCGTTGGTCAGCGACTGGTAGGCGTACCAGGTGAAGCCGCAGGTGCCGAGGACGGCCAGCGAGGTGGCGCAGGCGACCGTACGGGCCGCGATCACCACCGGGTTGCGCCGCTGACCCCGTTGCACCCCGCCGCCGGTCCCTGCCCCGGCCGGCCGGCGTGCCGCGCGGCCGGCTCGGCCGCTGTCCTTCTGTTCAGCCACGACGGCCTCCCCTTTCTCGTCTCTCTCGCACCACCCGGACCAGCACCGCGGCCGCCGCCGCCAGCACCGCCGCGACCATCACCGGGAACCCGTGGATGGCCCAGCGGGCGGCTCCGGTCGCCAGCGCCTCGGTGCTCCGGTACTTCGACGAGTGGGCCAGCAGCTCGGTTACGGCCGTACAGAGCAGGACCACCGGAGGTGGGGCGGTGAGCACCCACCACCAGCCGTCCCGGCCGGACAGCAGTGCGGCGCCGGCGGTACCGAGCACGGTCAGCACGCCGAAGATCCAGCCCGGCGTCGAGCCGGTCAGCTCGTCGGCCAGCGCACCCAGCAGCGGTAGCCCGACCGCCAGCAGCGCCGGGCCGCCCCTGGTCGGAGCGGCGGCGCGGGTCTGCTGGCCGGCCCGCCGGCTGCGCGCCCGGGCGGCCGCGCGTCCGCCGGACCGGTCGACGGCGGCGCGGCCCGGATCCCGGGGCTCGGTGCCCCTGCCGCGTTGCCCGCGCCGCGGGCCCGGTACGTCGGCCCGGGCCCGAGCCTCCCCGGCGGGCACGCCCGCCCTTTGGCCTGCCATGTGTTCCTACCTCGTCCGATCGGCCGGCGGCGCCGGCGGCCGTGTCGGCAGTTCGCCGACACTTTCGAAAGTTGCGCAATCTTGCAAGCGTCCGGACGCCTGGCGCGGGACTGACGGTTCCCCGGAGCGGTCTGAACGTAACACTTGCGTAAGAGTATGAGTTTTGAACAATCCTTGGTCCGTGCTGTAGGAGGGTCCCAATCCACGTGACTCTAGGGCAAGTTGGGGATCGAACCGATGATCCAATGCCCCGTACGGGCGGACGGTGCTCCGACGAATGCCGGATTCGTCCCGGTAGCGTCTGGGGGCATGAGAATCGTTCTTCGCCGCTCCCGGGCGGCCGGCGCGGTCGCGCTGCCGGCCGTGCTGCTCGGGCTGCTGCTCCTGCTGGTGCCCGGTACGGCCTCCGCCGCGGGCGGGCTCGACGCCGCCTCCGCCGCTCTGAAGCAGGGCAAGGTCTTCGTCGACCCGGCGATGACCGGGCAGTTCTCGCAGGCCCAGGCCGACGCGCTGACCTCGAAGATCAGGAGTGCTGACAAACCGATCTTCGTCGCGGTGGTCCCGGCCACCGACCAGTACCCGTCGAACACGGTCTTCCAGGACCTTCGGACCAAGACCGGCATCACCGGGGTCTACGCGATCTGGCGCGGTGACCGCTTCGCGGTCCGCAGTGACCGGGTCGCGCTGGCCACGGCGACCGCGCAGAACTACGCGCAGGCCGCCTACGACTCGCACCCCGGGGACGTCAACGGCACCCTGACCGACTTCGTCGGCAACGCGTCGCCCAAGGTCAAGGGCCACGGCGTGGAGTCCTCCTCCGGGATCGGCGCGGCGATGATCATCGTGCCGCTGGCGGTGCTGGCGCTGGCCGGCGCGGGCGGTTTCCTGCTGTACCGGCGGTCCGCCAAGCGCAAGGCCGAGCAGCGGGCCGCCGAGCTGCGGCAGCTGCGCACGGTGGTGGACGAGGACATCACCGCCTTCGGCGAGGAGCTGGAGCGGCTGGACTTCGACCCCGGCGCCGCCGACGCGGACGACGTCCAGCGCGCCGACTACACGCACGCCCTCGACGCGTACGAGACCGCCAAGCGGACCATGGACGCCGCCAAGGAGCCGGCGGACGTCAAGGCGGTCACCGAGGCGCTGGAGGACGGCCGGTTCGCGCTGGCCACCCTGGCGGCCCGGCGTGACGGCCGGCCGCTGCCGGACCGTCGCCCGCCGTGTTTCTTCGACCCGCGGCACGGTCCCTCGGTGCGGGACGCCGACTGGGCGCCGGCCGGCGGCGCGGCCCGGGCCGTCCCGGTCTGCGCGGCCGACGGCCAGCGGCTGGCCAGTGGCCTCGACCCGGCGATCCGCACGGTCCAGACCGAGCAGGGGCCGCAGCCGTACTGGAACGCCGGCCCCGCGTACGGCCCGTGGGCCGGCGGGTACTTCGGCGGCTACGGTTCTGGGCTGCTGCCCGGTCTGCTGCTCGGCACCGTGCTGGGCTCGGTCTTCTCCGGCGGTGACGCCTGGGCCGCCCCCGGCTACCAGGGCGGGTACGAGGGCGGCGGCCAGGAGCAGTACGAGGGCGGCGACTTCTCCGGTGGCGACTTCGCCCGCCAGGACTTCGGCGGGTTCGGCAGTGGGGACTTCGGTGGCGGCTCCGACTTCGGTGGCGGCGACTTCGGTGGCGGCGACTTCGGCGGCGGGGACTTCGGGGGCGGCGACTTCTGAGCCGCGGCCACCGGACCTGGCCAGGGGCCCCACCGGCGACCGCCGGTGGGGCCCCGGGGGGGGGGTGGGGGGGGGGGGGGGGGGGGGGGGGGGGGGGGGGGGGGGGGGTCGACCCGGTGTCGGGAGGCTTTTTGGTAGTTGTCTCTGC
>NZ_JBVHLF010000027.1:37855-58560 GCF_055559155.1 Kitasatospora sp. NPDC024654 | reverse complement strand
GGTTGGTTGGTGGGGGGGTGTGTCTTGGGTGGCGGCTGTCACACGCCCACTCCTCCCCCCCCCCCCCCCCCCCCCCCCCCCCCCCCCCCCCCCCCCCCCCCCCCCCCCCCCCCCCGCCCGCTGTCCGGCCCGGGTCAGCGGGCGGGCGGGTAGCCGAAGTCCTCGGTCCACCAGGGTCCGCCGGGGCCTTGGTGCAGGCCACTGCCGAGCTCGGTGAACCGGCAGTTGAGCATGTTGGCGCGATGGCCGGAGCTGGCCATCCAGGCGTCCGTCACCGCCTGCGCACTGGGCTGGCCGCGGGCGATGTTCTCCCCGCCCAGGTAGTCCACCGAGACGGCCCGGGCCCGGTCCCACGGGGTGCGGCCGGCCGGGTCGGTGTGGGCGAAGTAGCCCCGGGCCGCCATGTCGTCGCTGAGCGCCTGGGCCAGCCGGTCGAGCCGGGGATCGGCCGCCAGCGGCGGGCAGCCGATCTGGCGGCGCTGCTGGTTGACCAGGGCGAGCAGGGCGGCCGGGCCGTCGGTGACGGACGCCGGACCGCCGGGCTCCGGGGCGGCGGGCACCGGCCGCCAGGAGATGGGCCCGGCGGGGCCGCCCCAGGCGGCTGCCGGGGTGGCCGGCAGCCCCAGGGTGAGCGCGGCGCCGAGCGCCAGGACGGTCGCCGGGACGCGCCGCACGCGGCGGCCGGGCCGGCGGCGGCGTGCGGAGTGGTGGCGTGGGAGCGGGGAGAGTCGGGCCATGGGCGGTCCTCCATCCGTCGCCTACGGTGGGCGTCGGTCACGGACTGTACGCGGGACGGCCTTGGGGACGGCCGAGAAGAGCGGAGCCGCCCGACTATGGTCGAGGGATGCAAGAAGATGTCCGAGTCACCATCTGGGTGCGCGGCCGCGTGCAGCAGGTCGGATTCCGTTGGTGGACCAGGGCCCGCGCGCTGGAGATCGGCCTCAGCGGCTACACCAGCAACCTTGGCGACGGCCGGGTCCAGGTGGTCGCCGAGGGCGTCAAGGACGACTGCGAGCGGCTGCTGGAGCTGCTCCGCGGCCCGGACACGCCCGGCCGGGTGACCGGGGTGACCGAGCTCTGGGGCGTCCCCGGCACCGGCTACGACGGCTTCGCGATCCGCTGACCGGCCATCCGTCGACCCGGGGGACCGCCCGCCGGAGCGAACCGGTTCGGGTACGGCGGTTGCCAATCGCGCCGAGTCGTGGTTGACTCCGCATCGAGCAGTGATCCACCGCACAGTCCGGTGGGCGCGGCCGCTACCCGTGGCGTGAGGTCCTCCGCCATGCAGGTGACAGCGGTGTCGTAGCGCGCGGTGATCGTGTTGACCCGTACGGTCTTTGGTGAGACGCTGGAAGCCCGCGCACGTGATGGCGATTTTCGGGCAGGGCCTTGCCCTGTGGCTGCACATCCACAGTGTCTGACCTGTAGTGCCCAGCCAGCACTGCCCGTGTCGCGCAGAGCGTGCGTCACCCCTTCCCCTCGACCTATACCGTACCGGTTCGGTCACTCAGCGTGGAGGACCATCAATCATGGCAAAAGCGCTTCTCGGGTACGTCGGCGGCCCCGACCCGCGAATGCTGTCCGAGATGCGGCGGCTTCAGCAGCGCGTCCAGGACCTGGAAGCCGAGCTTGTTCGGATGCAGGCGGAGAACGACGCACTTGTCGCTGTCGCTGACGAGCACTCTCTGCTCAACAGCATTGATCTGGGACAGCGGGAGCCCGCGCTCACCTGAACCAGGTCGCGTCGACCGGCCATTGACCGGCCGACTTTGCCGCGCACCGACGCATGTCCGCTTGGCTCGGGACGCGATTACCAGGGACGCCCTCACCGGCGTCCCTTTCGTCATTCGGGGGGCCGCACTCTTGTCGGGGCCGCACTGTCGACCAGAGTGTGCCCGACCGTCGACGCGGTGAAACCGGGCGCGCCGCTCCACCGGCTACAGTCGGAAGCCACCGGTGAGGGACGGGAGAGCGGCGCGTGCACCTGAAGAGCCTGACGCTGCGCGGTTTCAAGTCCTTCGCCTCGGCGACCACCCTCCGCTTCGAACCCGGCATCACCTGCGTGGTCGGCCCGAACGGCTCCGGCAAGTCCAACGTGGTCGACGCGCTCTCCTGGGTGATGGGGGAGCAGGGGGCCAAGTCGCTGCGCGGCGGCAAGATGGAGGACGTCATCTTCGCCGGCACCAGCGGGCGCGCGCCGCTCGGCCGGGCCGAGGTCAGCCTGACCATCGACAACGGCGACGGCGCCCTGCCGATCGACTACGCCGAGGTGACCATCACCCGGACCATGTTCCGCAACGGTGGCAGCGAGTACGCGCTCAACGGCGACACCTGCCGGCTGCTCGACATCCAGGAGCTGCTCTCCGACTCGGGCATCGGCCGGGAGATGCACGTCATCGTCGGCCAGGGGCAGTTGGACTCGGTGCTGCACGCCGACCCGATGGGCCGACGGGCCTTCATCGAGGAGGCGGCCGGGGTGCTCAAGCACCGCAAGCGCAAGGAGAAGGCGCTGCGGAAGCTGGACGCGATGGCGGCCAACCTCAACCGGGTGCAGGACCTGGTCGCCGAACTGCGGCGCCAGCTCGGCCCGTTGGGCCGACAGGCGAAGATCGCCCGGCGGGCGGCCGGGATCCAGGCCGAACTGCGCGACGCCCGGCTGCGGCTGCTCGCCGACGACCTGCTGAGCCTGCGGGACGCCGTCGAGGCCGAGGTGGCCGACGAGTTGGCGCTGCGACTGCGCCGGTCCACCGTCGAGCAGGAGTTGGGCCGGTCCCGGCAGCGCGAGGCGGTGCTGGAGGCCCAGGTGACCCAGCTCGGGCCGCGGTTGGAGGCCGCCCGGCAGGCCTGGTACCAGCTCTCCGCGCTGGTCGAGCGGACCCGCGGCACGATCGGGCTGGCCGAGGCCCGGGTGCGGCACGCCACCGCGGGCGGGCAGCCGGAGGAGCGACGCGGCCGGGACCCGGAGGAGCTGGAGCGTGAGGCCGAGCGGATCCGCGCCGAGGAGGCCGCGCTCGCCGAGGCGCTGGAGGAGGCGAGCTACGCGCTGGCCGAGGCGGTCGAGGGCCGGGCGGAGCTGGAGCGCGCCCTCGCCGCCGAGCAGCGCCGACTGCGGGACGCGGCACGGGCGTTGGCCGACCGGCGGGAGGGGCTGGCCCGGTTGCAGGGGCAGGCCGCCGCCGCGCGCTCCCGGGCGACCGGCGCGCAGGCCGAGATCGACCGGCTGGTCACCGCCCGGGACGAGGCGGCGCAGCGGGCCGAGGCCGCCCGGCAGGAGTTCGCGCTGCACGAGCAGCGGGTGGACCAGGTGGCCTGTGGGGATGACGAGTTGGAGCTGGCGCACGAACAGGCGCGAGAGCGCCTGGCGGGCGTGGAACGTGAGTTGAGCGCCGCCCGAGCGGCGGTGAGCGCCGCCGAGCGCGAGCAGGCCGCGCTGACCGCCCGTCACGAGGCGCTCTCGCTCGGCCTGCGCCGCAAGGACGGCACCGGCGCGCTGCTGGCGGCGGCCGAGCGGCTGGCCGGGGTGCTCGGCCCGGCGGCCGAGCTGCTCCGGGCGGCCCCCGGGGAGGAGGTCGCGCTGGCCGCGGCGCTGGGCGCGGCGGCCGACGCGGTGGCGGTGGACGGGGTGGCCGCCGCCGTCCGGGCGTTGCGGCTGCTGCGGACCGAGGACGCCGGCCGGGCCGCCCTGCTGATCGCCGGTCACCCGGCGGCGCCCGTCGCGGCGGACCCGCTGCCGGCCGGGGCCCGCTGGGCCGCCGAGCTGGTCACCGGCCCACCCGAGCTGCTGCCCGCGGTGCGCGCGCTGCTCACCCGTACCGTGCTGGTGACGGACCTGGCGGCGGCCGAGCGGCTGGTCGCCGCCCGGCCCGAGCTGACCGCCGTCACCACCGACGGCGACCTGCTGGCCGCCGGGTTCGCGCAGGGGGGCGCGGCCGGCCCGCCCAGCCAGCTGGAGACCCAGGCCGCGGTGGACGAGGCGGCCCGCGCGCTCGACGAGCTGTCCGCCCGGGCCGCCGAACCGGCCGGGCGGCTGGCACGCGCGAAGGAGCTGCGGCGGGAGCTGACCGAGGAGGTCGAGCGGCTGGCCGTGGCGCGGCGGCGGGCCGAGAAGCAGCGGGCCGAGCTGGCCGGCTCGCTCGGCCGGCTCGGCGGCCAGGCCCGGGCGGCCGAGGGCGAGGCCGAGCGGACCGCGGCCGCCGTCGAGCGCGCCCGGCAGGGGCTGGCCGGCGCGCAGGCCGCGGCCGATGAGCTGGCCGCCCGGCTGGCCGCGGCCGAGGAGGCGGCCGACGGCGGTGAGGCCGAACCGGACGGCACCGAGCAGGACCGGCTCGGTGAGGCCTCCGCGCAGGCCCGGCAGGCCGAGCTGGAGGCCCGGCTGGCGGTGCGCACCCACGAGGAGCGGGTCCGCGCGCTGACCGGGCGGGCCGACGCGCTGGACCGCTCGGCCCGGGCCGAGCGGGAGGCCCGGGCCCGGGCCGCGAACCGCCGGGCCCGGGCCGCCCGGGAGGCCGCGGTGGCCGGGGCGGTGGCGGCCGGAGCCCGGCAGCTGCTGGCCTGCCTGGAGGTCTCGCTGGCCCGGGCGGATGCCGAGCGGGCCGCCGTGGAGCAGGCCAGGGCCGGCCGGGAGGACCAGCTGCGGGACGCCCGCGAACGCGGCCGGCAGCTCAAGGACGAGCTGGACAAACTGGTCGACGCGGGCCATCGGGACGAGGTGCTGCGGGCCGAGAAGCGGCTGCGGATCGAGCAGCTGGAGGCCCGGGCGCTGGAGGAGTTCGGCATCGCGGGGGAGGAACTGCTGGCCGGCTACGGCCCGGACCAGCCGGTGCCGCCCGCCGCCCCGGAGGACGGGCAGCCGGCCGGCGAGCCCCGGCCGTACGTCCGGGCCGAGCAGGAGAAGCGGCTGCGGGCGGCGGAGAAGGCCTACCAGCAGCTGGGCAAGGTCAACCCGCTGGCACTGGAGGAGTTCGCGGCGCTGGAGGAGCGCCACCGGTTCCTGGGCGAGCAGCTGGACGACCTGAAGCGCGGCCGGCGCGACCTGCTGGAGATCGTCCGGGACGTGGACCAGCGGGTCGAGCAGCTGTTCACCGCCGCCTACCACGACACGGCGGCCCAGTTCGAGGGCGTGTTCGCCCGGCTCTTCCCCGGCGGCGAGGGCCGGCTGGTGCTGACCGACCCGGAGTCGATGCTGACCACCGGGGTGGAGGTGGAGGCCCGGCCGCCCGGCAAGAAGGTCAAGCGGCTCTCGCTGCTCTCCGGCGGCGAGCGCTCGCTCACCGCGGTGGCCCTGCTGGTCGCCATCTTCAAGGCCCGGCCCAGCCCGTTCTACGTGATGGACGAGGTGGAGGCGGCGCTGGACGAGACCAACCTGCGCCGGCTGATCGCGATCATGGAGGAGCTGCGGGAGAGCTCCCAGCTGATCGTGATCACCCACCAGAAGCTGACCATGGAGTGCGCCGACGCGCTGTACGGCGTGACCATGAAGGGAGACGGGATCTCCCAGGTGATCAGCCAGCGGCTGCGCGTGGGGGCACCTCCCGGCCTCCCCCAGCCTCCGGCAGGGGGGACCCCCATGGCCGGGGGAGAGCACCGCGAACGGCCGGTCCGGGCCGCCGAGGTGAGTGCGGCGATCGGCTGAGCACCCGCCGCCGCGCCGGGCGTACGCCCGCCGGGCGCCGGGATCGCGGATACTGGTCGAGTTGTGACTCCTCCCTCCCACCGGCCGTCCGGCGGGCGGGGCAGTGAACCGGCGGCGCTCGGCGCCGCCGGCGCGAGGATCACTCTCGGTCCCGGCCGCAAGCCGGGGCGACCAGTGAAGGAGCTTTAGTGGAATACGTGATCCTTGCCGTGGTCATCGCCGTCCTCGCGGTGGGCGCGGTCGCGGGTCTGGTGGTCAACGGCCGACGCCGTAAGGAACTGCCGGCCGAGCGGCGGCCCCAGGTGGCCGCGCCGCCGGCCCCGACCGAGCCGCAGGTCGGCGAGGAGGCGGCCGAGCCGCGTCCGGAGCCGGTGCAGACCGTCGAACAGGTGGAGCTGCCGGCCGCCGGCGAAGCGGCCCCGGTCGAAGAGGCCCCGGTCGAGGAGGAGGTCGAGGCGCCCGAGGAGGCGGCCGCACCGCCCGCGCTGGAGGTTCCCGAGCCGACCGCCGGCCGGCTGGTCCGGCTGCGCTCGCGGCTCTCCCGCTCGCAGAACTCGCTCGGCAAGGGCCTGCTCACGCTGCTCTCCCGGGACCGGCTGGACGAGGACACCTGGGATGAGATCGAGGAGACCCTGCTGACCGCCGACGTCGGCGTGGCCCCCACCCAGGAGCTCGTCGAGCGGCTGCGCACCCGGGTCAAGGTGCTCGGCACCCGGACCCCGGCGGAGCTGCGCGGGCTGCTGCACGAGGAGCTGGTCGGGCTGATCGGCACCGACGCCGACCGTTCGCTGCACACCGCGAAGCACGAGGACGGCCGGCCAGCCGTGGTGCTGGTGGTCGGCGTCAACGGGGTGGGCAAGACCACCACCTCCGGCAAGCTCGGCCGGGTGCTGGTGGCCGACGGCCGCAAGGTGGTGCTCGGCGCCGCCGACACCTTCCGCGCCGCCGCCGCCGACCAGCTGCAGACCTGGGGCGAGCGGGTCGGCGCCCGGACCGTGCGCGGTCCGGAGGGCGGCGACCCGGCCTCGGTCGCGTTCGACGCGGTCAAGGAGGGCATCGCCGAGGGCGCGGACACGGTGCTGGTGGACACCGCCGGCCGGCTGCACACCAAGACCGGCCTGATGGACGAGCTGGGCAAGGTCAAGCGGGTGGTCGAGAAGCACGGCCCGGTGGACGAGGTGCTGCTGGTGCTGGACGCCACCACCGGTCAGAACGGGCTGGTCCAGGCCCGGGTCTTCGCCGAGGTGGTCGACATCACCGGCATCGTGCTGACCAAGCTGGACGGCACCGCCAAGGGCGGCATCGTGGTCGCGGTCCAGCGTGAGCTGGGCGTGCCGGTCAAGCTGATCGGGCTCGGTGAGGGCGCGGACGACCTGGCGCCGTTCGAACCGGCGGCCTTCGTCGACGCGCTGATCGGCGACTGACGCCGTTCGTGCCCAGGGCCGGTTCCCCGCGGGGAGCCGGCCCTTTCGCTTGCCGCCGCCCGGCTCAGGAGGCCAGCCAGGCCGGCTCGGCGGTCACCACGCGCTCCCGGCCGCGATGGCAGGCGTAGGCCAGGGTGCCGAGCAGCAGCCGGGCCTCCGGCGGGCGGGCGGCGCTCTCCCGGGTGGGGCGGCGCAGCCAGCGGACCGGGCCGAGGCCGGCCAGCACGGTGGGTGGCGCGGCCAGGTAGCTGCCCTCGCCGTGGCAGGCCAGGTCGAGCGCGGCGTCGTCCCAGCCCATCCGGTAGAGCAGGTCGGGCAGCCGGGCCGCGGTGCCCCGGGCCACGAAGAAGAGCAGTCGGCCGGTCGGGGAGCTCAGCACCGGGCCGACCTGGGTGCCCATCCGCTCCAGCCGGACCAGCGCCCGCAGGCCGGCGGGCTCGGGGACGTCCAGCACGTCGAAGGCGTGGCCGGCCGGCAGCAGCACGGCCGCCTCGGGGGTGCCGTCCCAGAGCGCGCGGACCACGTGCGGGGAGGCCCCGGGCGGGAGTTCGCGCGGTCCGCCGCCGTGCGGCGGATGGAGGCCGGGGGCCGCGCAGTGCGGGCGGGCGCAGGCGCAGCGCACCACGCTCCGGCCACGGGGGACGCCGCCCAGGGCCACCGTCCAGCCCCAGCGCCCGGCGTACTCCGCCGCCGCCTGGCACGCGGTGGCGCGGATGCGGCGGCGGATGCCGAGCCTCAGATCGCCGAACAGGTTGTCCATGCCTCCCCCAACAGGTTTCGATTGCCGACGGTTACGGGACTGTGACGCTCGGTCAGTGCGCGGTCAATACGTTGCGCGGATCGATCCTCGGGACCGGGACGCTTCGCGCGCCGCCGGCGCGCGGCGGGTGGGGTGCGCCGGCGGGTGCTTCCGTCACTTCGGGGCCCGGAGTCGCGGTCCGGCCTCCAGTGAAGCGCGACAGCGCGTTCCCGGGTCCGGGCGTGGGGGTGGCGAATGGTGGCGTTTAGCCGTGAACCATCCCCTGGGTGGCCGAAGTCACGTTACGTTCGGCGAGCGGACCGCAGCAGCGGGTGCGTGGCGGGACGAGAGCGGACCCCACTCCGGGGTCGGGCGGGATGGGGTGGACCCATGGCGGACAAGCAACCCAACGAGAAACTGACCGCGTGGTTCACGCGCAGCGGCTGGTCGAAGGGCGAGCTGGCCCGGCAGGTCAACCGTCGGGCGCGCCAGCTCGGCGCGCACCACGTCAGTACCGACACCTCGCGGGTGCGCCGCTGGCTGGACGGCGAGCAGCCGCGCGAGCCGATCCCGAAGATCATGTCGGACCTGTTCTCCGAGCGGTTCGGTTCGGTGGTCTCGGTCGAGGACCTCGGCCTGCGGGCGGCCATCCCGGTCTCCACGGTGGCCGGCAGCGGGGTCGACCTGCCGTGGAGCGGTCCGCAGACGGTCCAGCTGATCAGCGAGTACTCGCGCAGCGACCTGATGCTCAACCGCCGGGGTTTCCTGGGCACCTCACTCGCCCTGACGGCCGGTGCCGCGCTGATCGAGCCGATGCAGCGCTGGCTCACGCCGGGGCCGAGTGGCTCGCCGACCCCGATCCTGGCCGCCGCCAACGGTGGTGAGCCGTACACCGGCCGGCTCTCCGAGCCCGAGCTGCAACTGCTGGAGCAGACCACGGTGATGTTCCGCCAGTGGGACGCGCAGAACGGCGGCGGCCTGCGCCGCAAGGCCGTGGTGGGCCAACTGCACGAGGTCACCGACCTGTTGCAGGAGACCTACCCGCCGCAGGTCACCCAGCGACTCTTCCGGCTCACCGCCGAACTCGCCCACCTGGCCGGGTGGATGTCCTACGACGTCGGCATGCACCCGAGCGCGCAGAAGTACTACGTGCTCGCGCTGCACGCCGCCAAGGAGGCGGGCGACCGCCCGTTCGGCGCGCTCATCCTCACCGACATGAGCCGGCAGATGATCCATCTCAACCGCGGCGAGGACGCGTTGGAGCTGATCCACCTGGCGCAGTACGGCAGCCGGGACACCGCCACCCCGCGCCAGCAGTCGCTGCTCTACGCGATGGAGGCGCGCGCCTACTCCAACATCGGCGAGGTCAACCGCTGCGCGCGGGCCGTCCGGCTGGCCGAGGACACCTTCACCGACTGCGGTCCGATCGAGAACGACCCGGACTGGCTGCGGTTCTTCTCGAAGGCCGAGCTGTACGCGGAGAACGCGCACTCCTTCCGCGACCTCGCCTACCACCCCGACCTGAGCGCCCGGTACGCCTCCACGGCGGCGCCGCACATGGCCACCGCGGTCGACCTGTTCCGGGACGACATGGAGAACCACACCCGCTCCTACGCCTTCAACCTGGTCGGGATGGCCAGCGTGCACCTGCTGCAGGGCGAGCCGGAGCAGGCCGCGTTGATCGCCGAGGAGGCGGTGGAGATCGCCGGGAAGGTGCGCTCGGAGCGGCTCAACACCCGGGTCCGGAAGACCTCGGCGGCGGCCACCGCGGAGTACCGGGGAGTTCCGGCCGTCAACCGGCTGGCCGAGCTGGTGGTCGAGCAGATCCCGGAGTTCGAGGCGGTGTGACAGGGCCACCGGGGGTGATCGTCCGGCCACCCCCGGTGCGCCGGGGAGGTACGGTACCTCACCGCCTGTCATGACACGGCCGGAGTTCACGTGCCCGTAACTCGCGCGTCGCCGACGTCACGGCCGTGAAACACCGAGCCGCACTGGCCGAAATCCGTCTTCGGCACGCTCCTCTGCATAGCCGACACCCCGGGTGGCACGGGACAGGGATCCCGCGGGTGGAGCGGCTTTCACCACGAGGAGACGCCGATGCCGGACGGCTTCAGCGGGGGCGATACCGCCTTCGTACTCATCAGTGCGGCCCTGGTCATGTTGATGACCCCCGGGCTGGCCTTCTTCTACGGGGGCATGGTCAGGGTCAAGAGCACGCTCAACATGCTGGTCATGAGCTTCATCTCGCTCGCGATCGTCAGCGTGCTCTGGGTGCTCTACGGCTACACCCTCAGCTTCGGCACCGATGCCTACGGCGGCCTGATCGGCAACCTCGACCACCTGGGGATGCGCGGGATCGGCCTGAACGACCTGACCGGCTCGATCCCGGTCACCGCCTTCGCGGCGTTCCAGCTGATGTTCGCGGTGATCACCCCGGCGTTGATCAGCGGCGCCATCGCGGACCGCGCCCGGTTCGCGGCCTGGTCGCTCTTCGTCGCGCTCTGGGTCACCATCGTCTACTTCCCGGTCGCGCACTGGGTGTTCTTCTTCGACAACGGCAAGGGCGGCTGGCTCGGCGACCGGCTGGGCGTGATCGACTTCGCCGGTGGCACCGCGGTGCACATCAACGCCGGTGTGGCGGGTCTGGCGCTCTGCCTGGTGCTCGGCAAGCGGGTCGGCTTCAAGAAGGACCCGATGCGCCCGCACAGCCTGCCGCTGGTGATGCTCGGCTCCGGTCTGCTCTGGTTCGGCTGGTTCGGCTTCAACGCCGGTTCGGCGCTGGCCGCCAACGGCGTGGCCGGGATGGCCTTCATGAACACCCAGGTCGCCACCGCCGCTGCGATGCTCGGCTGGCTCGCCTTCGAGCGGATCAAGCACGGCGCGTTCACCTCGCTCGGCGCGGCCTCCGGCGCGGTGGCCGGCCTGGTCGCCATCACACCGGCCTGCGGCTCGGTCAGCATGCTCGGCGCGGTGGCCATCGGCCTGATCGCCGGTGCGGTCTGCGCGGCCGCGATCAGCCTCAAGTACCGCCTGGGCTTCGACGACTCGCTCGACGTGGTGGGCGTGCACGCGGTCGGCGGCGCGATCGGCTCGCTGCTGATCGGCTTCTTCGCCACCGGCCACGTCGGGCAGACCGCCCGCGGGCTCTTCTACGGCGGTGGGGTCGGCCAACTCGGCAAGCAGGCTCTGGGCGTGCTGGTGGTCGCGACCTACTCCTTCGTGATCTCCTGGCTGTTGGGGCAGGCGATCCAGCGGACCATCGGGTTCCGGGTGGCCGAGGACGTCGAGGTGGCCGGCATCGACCAGGCCGAACACGCCGAGTCCGCCTACGACTTCAGCGCGGTCGGGGCAAGCCTGGCCCGCGCGCTGACCCCCACCACCACCCCCGTCGTGAGGAAGACCGAGGTCGACGCCTGATGAAGCTCATCACCGCCGTCATCAAGCCGCACCGCCTGGAGGACGTGAAGGACGCCCTGCAGAGCTTCGGGGTGCACGGGCTGACCGTCACCGAGGCCAGCGGCTACGGCCGCCAGCGCGGCCACACCGAGGTCTACCGGGGCGCCGAGTACACCGTCGACCTGGTCCCGAAGGTCCGGATAGAGGTACTGGTCGAGGACGAGGACGCCGACCAGCTGATCGACGTCCTGGTGAAGGCCGCCCGGACCGGCAAGATCGGGGACGGCAAGGTCTGGAGCGTCCCGGTGGAGACCGCCGTCCGGGTGCGCACCGGCGAACGCGGCCCGGACGCGCTCTAGAACCGGGTACCACTGTCCGGCGGACCCGCGGCCACGGCGGGTCCGCCCCTGGCATTTCCGGCGCCCCGCCGCGCCGCCCGCACCACGGACGGGGAGAGACCGTAGTGACCGCAGAGACCACCACCGCCCCCGGTGACCCGGCCGACTACACCGCCGCCCGGACCGCCCTGCTCGCCGCGCCGGACCTGGCCGGGCCCGCCCGCCGGACCGCGCTGGCCGGGCTCACCGACCGCTGGCTGACCGGCCTGCTCGCCGCCGCCGAGCCGCCGCCCGGGGTCGCCCTGGTCGCGGTCGGCGGCTACGGGCGCGGCGAACTCGCCCCGCGCAGTGACCTCGACCTGCTGCTGCTGCACGACGGTGCCGAGGTCGGCGCGCTGGCGGACCGGCTCTGGTACCCGGTCTGGGACAGCGGGGTGGCGCTCGACCACGCCGTGCGCCGGCTCCCGGAGGCCCGCGCGGTGGCCGCCGAGGACCTCAAGGCGCAGCTCGGCCTGCTGGACGCCCGGCACATCGCCGGCGACGCCGACCTCACCGCGGCGCTGCGCTCGACGATCCTGGCTGACTGGCGGGCCGCCGCCCCGCGCCGGCTGCCCGAACTGCGCGAGCTGGGCCGGGAGCGGGCCGTGCGGCACGGCGAGCTCTCCTTCCTGCTGGAGCCGGACCTCAAGGAGGCCCGCGGCGGCCTGCGCGACCTGGTCGCGCTGGACGCGATCGCCGCCTCCTGGCTGGCCGACGCGCCCCGGGACGGGCTGGACGCCGCCTGCCGGCGGCTCGCCGACGTCCGCGACGCGCTGCACCTGACCACCGGCCGGGCCACCGACCGGCTGGCGCTCCAGGACCAGGACCAGGTGGCCGCGGCGCTGGGCGTGCTGGACGCGGACACCCTGCTGCGCGAGATCTACCGGGCCGCCCGGACCATCAGCTACGCCGCGGACGTCACCTGGCGCTCGGTGGACCGGGTGCTGGCGGCCCGCGGCGCCCGGAGCCGGCGGCCGTTCGGGTTCCCGTTCAGCGGCGCCGGCCGGGCCGCCGGCGGGGTGGGCCGGGGCGTGATAGCGCGCCGGCCGCTCGCCGAGGGCGTGGTCGAACAGGACGGCGAGGCGGTGCTGGCCCAGGGCACCCGGCCGGCCGCCGACCCGGTGCTGCCGCTGCGGGCCGCCGCCGCGGCAGCCCAGGCCGGGCTGACCGTCTCCCACCCGACGGTCCGCCGACTGGCCGCCGAGTGCGGGCCGCTGCCGGTGCCCTGGCCGGCCGAGGCACGCGCCCAGCTGATCACCCTGCTCGGGGCCGGCGAACCGTGCGTCCCGGTCTGGGAGGCGCTGGAGGCCGAGGGCCTGATCACCCGGTTGCTGCCGGACTGGGAGCGGGTGCGCTGCCGGCCGCAGCGCAACGCGGTGCACACCTGGACGGTGGACCGGCACCTGGTGGAGACCGCGGTGCGGGCCGCCGCGCTGACCCGTCGGGTGGCCCGGCCCGACCTGCTGCTGGTCGCCGCCCTCCTGCACGACCTGGGCAAGGGCTGGCCGGGCGACCACAGCGTGGCCGGCGAGGTGATCGTCCGGGACGTGGCGGCCCGGATGGGCTTCGACCAGGACGACACCGAGAGCCTGGCCCTGCTGGTCCGCCACCACCTGCTGCTGATCGAGACGGCGACCCGGCGCGATCCGGACGATCCGGCGACCGTCGACCTGATCGCCAAGACCGTCGGCACCACGCTCCACCTGGAGCTGCTGCACGCCCTCACCGAGGCGGACGCGCTGGCGACCGGCCCCGCCGCGTGGAGTGGCTGGCGGGCCGGCCTGGTGGCCGGCCTGGTCTCCCGGGTGGCCGCGGTGCTGGCCGGCGACCCGGTGCTGCCGCGGGCCGCCGCCTTCGGCGTGGACGAGGAGCGACTGGCCGTCGAGGCGGCCGGCAGCGGCGCCCCGGCGCTCACGCTGCACGCCGAGACCGCGCACCAGCCGCTGGCCGGCGAGCCGATGGGCGTCCGGCTCGCGCTGGCCATCCCGGACCGGCCCGGCCTGCTCGGCCTGGTCTCCGGCGTGCTCGCGCTGCACCGGCTCGCCGTGCGCTCGCTCACCCTGGGCGAGCTGGACCCGATCGGCGCCGGCCCGGTGCTGCTGTTCTCCTGGACGGTCGCCACCGAGTACGGCGAGCTGCCGGAGGCCGCCCGGCTCCGCGCCGACCTGCGCCGGGCGCTGGACGGCTCGCTGGACGTCGGCCGCCGGCTCACCGAGCGGGACGCCGCCGCCCCGCGCCGCCGGGGCATCGCCACCCCGCCGCCGGTGGTCTCGGTCGCCCCCGGCGGGGCCTCGGCCGACGCCACCGTGCTGGAGGTCCGGGCCCATGACGCGCCGGGCCTGCTGCACCGGATCGGGCGGGCGCTGGACGGGGCCGGGGTCCGGGTCCGCACCGCCTACGTGAGCACCCTGGGCGCCGACGCGGTGGACGCCTTCTACCTCACCGACCCGGCCGGTCGCCCGCTCACCGACCACGCCGCCCGGGCGGTCGCCGAGACCGTCCAGCACGCGCTGGCGCCCGCCGGCTGACTCCGCCGTCGCCCGGTGGAGACCGTAACCGGGGCAGCCGGATACCCTTGGGGCGACGACCGTATGCCAATCGATGCCGCAAGGGACCCGCGACCGACGTGTTCGACACTCTCTCCGACCGCCTCGCAGCGACGTTCAAGAACCTCCGGGGCAAGGGCCGCCTCAGTGAGGCGGACATCGACGCCACCGCACGCGAGATCCGGATCGCCCTGCTGGAAGCCGATGTCGCGCTGCCGGTCGTGCGGGCCTTCATCAAGCAGATCAAGGACCGGGCGCTGGGCTCGGAGGTCTCCGGCGCGCTGAACCCGGCGCAGCAGATCATCAAGATCGTCAACGAGGAACTGATCAACATCCTCGGTGGCGAGACCCGCCGGCTGCGGTTCGCCAAGACCGGCCCCACCGTGATCATGCTGGCCGGTCTCCAGGGCGCCGGCAAGACCACCCTGGCGGGCAAGCTCGGCCGCTGGCTGAAGCAGCAGAAGCACACCCCGCTGCTGGTCGCCTGCGACCTCCAGCGCCCCAACGCGGTCACCCAGCTCTCCGTGGTGGCCGAGCGGGCCGGCGTGGCCTTCTACGGCCCCCAGCCGGGCAACGGCGTCGGCGACCCGGTCCAGGTGGCCCGCGACTCGATCGAGTACGCCAGGCAGAAGCAGTACGACGTCGTCATCGTCGACACCGCCGGGCGGCTCGGCATCGACGCCGAGCTGATGCAGCAGGCCGCCGACATCCGCGCCGCGGTCAACCCCGACGAGGTCCTCTTCGTCGTCGACGCGATGGTCGGTCAGGACGCGGTCACCACCGCGCAGGCCTTCCTCGAGGGTGTCGACTTCACCGGCGTGGTGCTCTCCAAGCTGGACGGTGACGCCCGCGGTGGTGCCGCGCTCTCGGTCGCGCACGTGACCGGCCGGCAGATCATGTTCGCCTCCAACGGCGAGAAGGTCGACGACTTCGACGCCTTCCACCCGGACCGGATGGCCTCCCGGATCCTCGGCATGGGCGACATGCTGTCGCTGATCGAGAAGGCCGAGCAGACCTTCTCGCAGGCCGAGGCCGAGAAGATGGCCGCCAAGCTGCAGGGCGGCGGCAAGGACTTCACCCTCGACGACTTCCTGGCGCAGCTGGAGCAGGTCCAGAAGATGGGCTCGATCTCCAAGCTGCTCGGCATGCTCCCGGGCATGGGCCAGATCCGCGAGCAGATCAACAACATCGACGACAAGGACGTCAACCGGGTCGGCGCGATCATCAAGTCGATGACCCCGGCCGAGCGGACCGACCCCAAGATCATCAACGGCTCGCGCCGGCTGCGCATCGCCAAGGGCTCCGGCGTCGGGGTCGGCGAGGTCAGCAACCTGGTCGAGCGCTTCTTCGAGGCGCGCAAGATGATGACCGCGATGGCCTCCGGCAAGGGCATCCCCGGCATGCCGGGCATCCCCGGGATGGGTGGCGGCGGCAAGAAGTCCGCGAAGAAGGCGCCGGCCGCCAAGGGTCGCAAGAAGTCCGGCAACCCGCTGAAGCGGGCACAGGAGGAGCAGGCCGCCGCGGCCCGCCGGGCGCTCGGCGCCGGGCAGGCCCAGCCGCCGGCCCAGGGCGGGGCGTTCGGCCTCGGCCCGGGCCAGGGGCCGGCCGACTTCGAGCTGCCGAAGGAGTTCAAGGACCTGCTCTGAGCCGGTCCTCCTGACGGCCCGCCAGCTCCCCGGTATGCCCGGGGGCGGCGGGCCGTCGGCATGCCCGATGATGTTCGGATGACGCGAGTGACGATCCGTGCCCCCAGGCCCTCCGACGCCGAGATGTACGCCGAGGCGGTCCGCCGCTCCGCCGAGCACATCGGACGCTGGAACCCGGTCGAGCCGGACGGACTGCCCGACCTGCTGCAGCGTCAGGGCCCCGGGCTGCGCACCTTCCTGATCGTCGATCTGGCCACCGGTGGGCTGGTCGGCAAGTGCAACGTGGCCAACATCGTGATGGGCCGGTTCTGCAACGGCGCGCTGGGCTACGACAGCTACGTCCCGTTCGTCGGCACCGGGCGGATGACCGAGGGGATGCGGCTGGTGCTGGACAGCTGCTTCGCCGACCAGACCGCCGGCGGCCTCGGACTGCACCGGCTGGAGATCAACGTGCAGCCGGAGAACGAGCGCTCGATCGCGCTGGCCCGCCGGCTCGGCTTCCGGCACGAGGGCTTCACCCCGCGGATGCTCTTCCTCGACGGCGCCTGGCGCGACCACGAGCGGTTCGCGCTGACCGCGGAGGAGTGGGTCCCGCTCCCCTAGCGCGGGCGGCCGCTCGGTGCCGCTCAGCGCGGCCGTTCGGCGACCACGTAACGGAACACGTTGGCCATCCGCACCGAGCCGTCCGGGGCGGTGAACGGGTGCAGCGCCTCGATCAGCTCCTTGGCCACCGGGACCTCCCCGGAGTAGGCCACCGCCCGGTCGTAGAGCCCGGTGGAGAGCAGGCCGCGGACCGCGCTGTCCAGGTCCGGGTAGGCGAACGGGCAGTTCACCCGGCCGCTGCCGGCCGGTCGCAGCCCGGCCTCGGCCAGCAGTCGTTCCAGCACGCCGGGCGCGCTCGGCGCGAACGGATCCCGGGGCGGGCACGGTCCGCTCCGCCGGCGGGCCAGCTCCAGCACCGCGGCGCTCTCGCAGCGCTCCGCCGGCCCCCAGCCGGCCAGCACCACGTGGCCGCCGGGCAGGGTGAGCCGGGCCGCGTCGGCCACCAGCCGGCACGGGTCCGCCGTGTGGTGCAGCTGTTCGAACACGGTGACCAGGGAATGCGCCGTTCGGGGGACGTCCGGCTCGTCGCGGCCGTCGGCCAGCACCCGCAGCCGCCGCCCGCGGGCCAGCGCGCGCAGCTCGTCCTCCGCCTCCAGCCCGGCCACCTGCGCGCCGTGCGCGGCGGCCAGCAGCAGCGAGAGCCCGGAGCGGCAGCCCAGGCCCAGCACGCTGGTCGCCGGGCCGACCTCCAGCCGCTGGTAGACCGCCTCGTAGAGCGGCACGAGCATGCGCTCCTGGATCTCCGCCCAGTCGCGCGCCCTGCTCTGTCCGAGGGAGCGGGCCAACCCTGGGGCGGTGCCTTGCGCTGAAGCCATCCTGCGGCCTCCCATCCGGTCCGTGGACGTGCTGCGTATGCTCCCCCCGACTCTTCAGCCCCGCATCCAGCGAACAGCGGCTCGGGCACGCCGTCCAGAGGGGTGCACCGGAGCATCCGGAGCCGCTGGTCGTGCGCCCCCTGCGCGCTCCCCGGGGGAACGAATTCACACTCCCCCGCCCGGGCGCCGTACGATTCGCACCGTGGCAAAGGCTCCCGTTCTCACCCCCCAGGCGGACGACTTCCCGCGCTGGTACCAGGATCTGATCAACAAGGCCGAGCTGGCCGACAACGGTCCGGTGCGCGGCACCATGGTCATCCGACCGTACGGCTACGGCCTGTGGGAGCGGATGCAGCAGGAGATGGACGCGCGGATCAAGAAGGCCGGCGCGCAGAACGCCTACTTCCCGATGTTCATCCCGCAGTCCTACCTCACCCGTGAGGCCGAGCACGTCGAGGGCTTCGCCCCCGAGCTCGCGGTGGTCACCCACGGTGGCGGCAAGGACCTCGAGGAGCCGGTGGTGGTCCGGCCCACCTCCGAGACGATCATCAACGAGTACTTCTCCAAGTGGGTGCAGAGCCACCGCGACCTGCCGCTGCTGATCAACCAGTGGGCCAACGTGGTCCGCTGGGAGCTGCGTCCGCGAGTCTTCCTGCGCACCACCGAGTTCCTCTGGCAGGAGGGCCACACCGCCCACGCCACCTACGAGGACGCCCGGGCCTACGCGTCGATGATCCACACCCGGGTCTACGGCGACTTCATGACCAACGTGCTGGGCATCGACGTGGTGCTCGGCCGCAAGACCGCCCGGGAGCGGTTCGCCGGCGCCATCAACACCCTCACCCTGGAGGGCATGATGGGCGACGGCAAGGCGCTGCAGATGGGCACCAGCCACGAGCTGGGCCAGAACTTCGCCAAGGCCTTCAACACCACCTACCTGTCCGCCGGCTCCGAGCGTGAGCACGTCTGGCAGACCTCCTGGGGCGTCTCGACCCGCATGGTCGGCGGCCTGATCATGTCGCACGGTGACGACAACGGCCTGCGCGTCCCGCCGCGGCTGGCCGCCGTGCAGGCCGTGGTCCTGGCGATCAAGGGCGACGACGCGGTGCTGGCCAAGGTCCGCGAGATCGGCGCCGCCCTGGAGGCGGCCGGCATCCGCACCGTGGTCGACGACCGTACCGACACCCCGTTCGGCCGCCGCGCGGTGGACTGGGAGCTGAAGGGCGTCCCGCTGCGGATCGAGGTCGGCCCGCGCGACCTGGAGGCCGGCACCGCGATGCTGGCCCGCCGGATCCCCGGCGGCAAGGCGCCGGTCGCGGTGGACAGCCTGGCGGCCGTGCTGCCCGGAATCCTGGAGGAGGACCAGGCGCTGCTGCTCCAGCAGTCCCGCGAGCGCCGTGAGGCCCGCACGGTCGACGTCAGCGGCATCGACGAGGCGGTCGAGGCGGCCGCCACCGGGTGGGGCCGGATCTCCTGGGCCGAGCTCGGCCCGGAGGGCGAGGCCGAGCTCGCCGAGCAGGGCGTCTCGGTCCGCTGCCTGATCGCCGCGGACGGCTCGGTGCCGGCCACGGACGATCAGGAAGGCAACATCGCGATCGTCGCCCGGGCCTACTGAGTAACTACTCGGTGACGGCGTCTCGCCTACTGGCCGGTCGGCTCCCGGAGGGCCCCCACTAGCGGTACGGTGTACGGCCCGTGGCCCTGTCAAGTGGACAGGGTCCGGGCCGTCTGCCCCGGTGCGGAATTCGCCGCGCCCGGGTGCCGTCGGCCTCCGGCGAGCAGCGGCGGGGGCCGGAAACCGAGGGGGTTGAACTTGCGTCAGATCCCGCACGCTCAGGAGCGTCTTTATGACGCTGGGCTGAGAACGCACTGGGAATTCCCGGTGACCGCCCAAGCACGGAACACCACCCCCGACTCCCTCGTTGGCATAGCGTGAGCACGACACAGCCCCTCGTCCTCGCGGCCGAACTGGCCGCCGCCTGGAGCGACATCCAGGCCTACCACCACGACCTGCCCGACCTCGCCTCGCCCGAGGCGTTGATCGGCGAGTCGTCCTCGGCCTGCGGCACCCAGCTCGGCTTCGAGCGGCTGCTGCACGAGGCCGCCCACGGTCTGGCCGCCGCCCGCGACATCCGGGACACCTCCCGGGCCGGGCGCTACCACAACCGCCGGTTCCTGCTGCTGGCCTCCGAACTCGGCCTCGCGCACCCGGTCGAGCCGCACGCCAGCAGCGGCTTCTCCCAGGTCACCATGCTCGCGGAGACCCGCGACCGGTACGCCGCCACGATCGAGCGCCTCGATCTGGCGCTGGGCGCGCACCAGCAGGCGGTGGCCGGTGCCGCCGGCGACGGCGGCGTGCTGCGCGCGTTCCGCGGGCCGGCCGCGCGGCACGGCTCCTCGGGCGGTGGCGTCCGGGTCAAGGCGGTCTGCGGCTGCGGGCGAAACGTCCGGGTGGTTCCGTCGGTGTTGGCCCAGGCCTCCATCGTGTGCGGAGCCTGCCAGCAGCCGTTCAAGATCGCCTGACGGTAGCCTCCCTGGCCGGGGCCCTGCCCCGGTCGGGGGACCCCGCCCGATGTGGCACAATCGATAGCTGATACCCGGCAGCCAACAGGACCCCTCTCTCCTACGGCTGGCGTGTCATTCGAACGGCCGACCCCCGCAACCCCACGCGGAGTGCGCGGCTGCTCACCCACGTCAACTCCAGGAGATTCCACTCCCGTGGCAGTCAAGATCAAGCTCAAGCGTCTCGGTAAGATCCGCTCCCCGCACTACCGCATCGTCGTCGCCGACTCGCGCACCAAGCGTGACGGCCGCGCGATCGAGGAGATCGGCATCTACCAGCCGACCTACAACCCCTCGAAGATCGAGGTCGACTCCGACCGCGCCCAGTACTGGCTGTCCGTCGGCGCCCAGCCGACCGAGCCGGTCCTGGCGATCCTCAAGCTCACCGGCGACTGGCAGAAGTACAAGGGCCTGCCGGCCCCGGCGCCGCTGAAGGTCGCCGAGCCCAAGGTCGAGGACTTCTCGCACCTGTTCGCCAAGGCCGTCGCCGGCTTCGAGGACAGCACCACCGGTGTCGCCATCACCCCGAAGGCCAAGAAGTCGGACAAGGCCGAGGCTGACGCCGACGCCGCTTCCACCGAGGCCTGATCGTGATCGAGGACGCCCTCGATCACCTGGTGAAGGGCATTGTCGAGCACCCCGACGAGGTGCAGGTGCGCTCGCGCAACCTTCGTCGCGGGAACACCATCGAGGTGCGCGTGCACCCCGATGACCTCGGCAAGGTGATCGGCCGGGGCGGCCGGACCGCACGCGCGCTGCGCACCGTGGTCGGCGCCCTCGGCGGTCGCAACGTCCGGGTCGACCTGGTCGACGTGGACAACATCCACTGACGATCACCGTCGTCTGCTTGGACCGGGCGGGGGGGGGGGGGGGGGGCGGGGGGGGGGTTTTTTTTGGTGCTGGTGGTCCGGGGTGGAACGGTGAACCCGTTATCAGGCCGAGCGGGCGTGGCCAAAGAATCAGGG
>NZ_JBVHLF010000027.1:0-37845 GCF_055559155.1 Kitasatospora sp. NPDC024654 | reverse complement strand
GGAGCCCATCCTGCTAGAACCCAGCCACACCCCCCCCCCCCCCCCCTCCCCCCCCCCCCCCCCCTTCTCCCCCCCCCCCCCCCCCCCCCACTCTCCTCGCCCCCCCCCCCCCCCCCCCCCCCCCCCCCCCCGGTCCGTTTTTCTCGGTACTAGTGCTCAGGAGTGCACCGTGCAGCTCGTCGTCGGCCGGATCGGCCGTGCCCACGGCATCAGGGGGGACGTCAGCGTCGAGGTCCGGACGGACGAGCCGGAGCTGCGGCTCGCCCCCGGTGCGGTGCTGCTCACCGACCCCGCCTCGGTCGGACCGTTGACCGTGGAGTCCGGCAAGGTGCACAGCGGCCGGCTGCTGCTGCGCTTCGAGGGGGTCAAGGACCGCAACGCCGCCGAGGCGCTGCGCAACACCATCCTGATCGCCGAGGTCGACCCGGACGAGCTGCCCGAGGAAGAGGACGAGTACTACGACCATCAGCTGATCGGCCTGGACGTCGTGCTGCAGGACGGCACCCCGGTCGGCGAGCTGACCGAGGTAGTCCACCTGCCGTACCAGGACCTGCTCACGGTCACCAAGCCGGACGGCACCGAGGTGCTGATCCCGTTCGTCGCAAGGATCGTGCCGACCATCGACCTGGAGAACCAGCGGGCCGTCATCGACCCGCCGGGCGGCCTGATCGACCCGGCCGAGGCCGAGGTCGACGGTGGTCCGGAGGAGGCCCGGTGACCGAGCAGCAGGGCATGCGGATCGACGTCGTCACGATCTTCCCGGAGTACCTGGAGCCGCTGAACGTCTCGCTGGTCGGCAAGGCGCGCGCCCGTGGCCAGCTCGACGTGCACCTGCACGACCTGCGGGACTGGACCACCGACGTGCACCGCACGGTGGACGACACGCCGTACGGGGGTGGGCCGGGCATGGTGATGAAGCCGGAACCGTGGGGGGAGGCTCTGGACGCGGTGCTCGCGGCCGGGCCCGCGGACCAGCTTCCCACCCTGGTGGTGCCCACCCCGAGCGGCGTTCCGTTCACCCAGCAGCTGGCCCAGGAGCTCGCCGGGCGCCCGTGGCTGACCTTCGCGCCGGCCCGCTACGAGGGCATCGACCGCCGGGTGATCGAGGAGGCCGCCACCCGGATGCCGGTGGTCGAGGCCTCGATCGGCGACTACGTGCTGGCCGGCGGTGAGGTCGCGGTGCTGGTGATGGTCGAGGCGATCGCCCGGCTGCTGCCCGGCGTGCTCGGCAACGCCGAGTCGCACCGCGACGACTCCTTCGCCCCCGGCGCCATGGCCGACCTGCTGGAGGGGCCGGTCTACACCAAGCCCGCCGAGTGGCGCGGCCGCGAGGTGCCCGAGGTGCTGCTCAGCGGTCACCACGGGAAGATCGCCCGGTGGCGCCGGGACCAGGCCTTCGCCCGCACCCTGGCCAACCGGCCCGACCTGGTGGCCCGCTGGCCGCAGGCCGCGTTCGACAAGAAGGACCGCGAGGCGCTGAGCGTCCTCGGCCTGCGCTGGGACGACGAGCTGGGCCGATTTCGGCGCACGGCCGACGCTGTGGAAGAATAGGCGGCTGTTGTCTGTCGCTGGGCTCCCGTCGGGGAGCCGGTGGTCCGGTGCCCCCGCCACGGGGGGTTCACCCCCGGCCGATGCGGCCCGCAGCACACCCCATTGTGACGAATTTTCCGTGGGCGGCCCGTGGCGCCCGCGATGGAGAGCATCATGAGCAACAAGCTCGCTGCTGTCGACGCGGCCTCGCTGCGCACCGACATCCCGGCCTTCCGCGCCGGTGACACCCTGAAGGTCCACGTCCGGGTCATCGAGGGCAACCGCTCCCGTGTCCAGGTCTTCCAGGGCGTCGTGATCCGCCGCCACGGTGCGGGCATCGGTGAGACCTTCACCGTCCGCAAGGTCAGCTTCAACGTCGGCGTGGAGCGCACCTTCCCGGTGCACACCCCGATCGTCGAGAAGATCGAGGTCGTCACCCGCGGTGACGTCCGCCGCGCCAAGCTGTACTACCTGCGTGACCTCCGCGGCAAGGCCGCGAAGATCAAGGAGAAGCGCGACCGCTGATCCACCCGCCCCGGCCGACGGCCGGGGCTCGGCACGCTCAGACTGGGCCGCTAAGCTCAGCCCGATGAGCACGCACGAACCGATCGCGGACCGCGACGGCGACACCGCACCCTCGGGTGCGGGACTGCCGTCGCGGTCCGCGGCCGTTTCGCCGGCCGTTTCGCCGGTCGACGAGCCGCCGGCCACGGATGACGTGCCGGCCCCCGATGGCGACGCGGAGGAGCGCGGCTGGCGCGGCCGCGACCTGTTCGTGCTCGGCGGGATCTGCCTGGCCGTGCTGCTCCTCGTCAACGTCTTCGTGGCCCAGCCGTTCGTGGTTCCCTCCGCCTCGATGGAGAACGCGCTGCGACCGGGCGACCGGTTGGTGGTGGACAAGCTCGCGTACCAGTTCGGCGGCCAGGTCCGGCGCGGTGACGTGGTGGTCTTCGACGGCACCGGGTCGTTCCTGCCCGAGGACGGGGAGCCGAGCGGCATCGGGCCGGCACTTCAGCGGTTCGGCGCCTCGCTGGGCCTGGCGCCCTCGGACGGCTCGGTCTTCGTCAAGCGGGTGATCGGGGTCGGCGGCGACCGGGTGACGTACCACGTGGGCGACCAGCACCTCACCGTCAACGGGGTCCCGCTGGACGAGTCCGACTACCTCTTCCCCGGCGAGGCCCCGTCCACCGTCGGCTTCGACGTGGTGGTGCCGCCCGACGAGCTCTTCGTGCTGGGCGACCACCGCGCCGACTCCAGCGACTCCCGTGACCACCTGGGTGACCCCGGCGGCGGCTTCGTGCCGGTGGACAAGGTGATCGGCCGTGCGGAGTGGGTGGTGTTCCCGATCGGTCACTGGACCGCGCTGGACCGGCCGGCCGGGTTCGCCGCCATCGGTGCGGCCAGGGGGACCGGTGCGCATGGCGGGTAGCCGGGCGGCCGCCGCGTCGGCGAGTCCCGCACCACCCCGGGGACGCGCGCAGCGGCGCAAGGCGGCCCGGCGCGCCGCGAGCCGTGGGCGGCGTGCGCTCTGGCGCGAGATACCGGCCATCGCGGCGGTCGCGCTGGTCATCGCGCTCGTCCTGAAGACCTTCTTCGTCCAGGTCTTCGTGATCCCGTCCGGTTCGATGGAGCAGACCATCCGGATCGGCGACCGGGTGCTGGTGGACAAGCTCACCCCGTGGTTCGGGGCGCAGCCGCAGCGCGGCGACGTGGTGGTCTTCAAGGACCCCGGCGGCTGGCTGGCCGGCGAGAACCAGACCGACACCGACGGACCGCTCACCCGCGGCGTCAAGCAGGCCTTCAGCTTCGTCGGTCTGCTGCCGGCCTCCGGCGAGCAGGACCTGATCAAGCGGGTGATCGGGGTCGGCGGCGACACCGTCGCCTGCTGCGACAGCCAGGGCCGGGTCACCGTCAACGGCAAGCCGCTCGACGAGCCGTACCTCGCCCCGGGCAACCCGCCCTCGCGGATCCCGTTCCAGGTGACCGTGCCGGCCGGCCGGATCTGGGTGATGGGCGACCACCGGGACCTCTCGGCCGACTCCCGCTACCACATGTCCGATCCTGGACAGGGGACGGTTCCGCTCTCCGACGTGGTCGGCCGGGCTTTCCTGATCGGCTGGCCCTTCGACCACTTCCGGTGGCTCTCCCGGCCCGACACGGCCGCCTCGCTGCGGGCACCGCCGGCCGGCCCGGCGGAATCACCCGCCCCGGGGCCGGATCCTCTGGAACCTTCGCTCGTTATGGGGATGTTGGGCGTCTCCCCGGCCGCCGTCCGGCGGCTGCGCGGCGCCGCCAGGGGCCCGGCCCGGCGCTGACCCGGTGGATCGGACAGCGCCCGACCGGCCCGGTCCGGGTGGATCCGACGCCGTGTGGGAGAGCCCGGGCGACCGCCCGGAGTGATAGAGAAGTGCAGGAGTCCCCGCCGCCCGGCGGTGGGGTGCTCCCAGGGCTGTGTCAGGCCGCCGAGCAACGGGCAGATCCGAGGCGGATTCACGGTCAGGCACGGAGCGTGGTGCCCGCTGTGCGGCACTGGTGAGCGCGGGCGATGGACGTCCGCACAGCAGGGAGGAGATGTCGTGGGGGATCTGGTGATCGGCGCCCGCTCGGGGCCGGGTGAGCCCGAGGGCTCCGACGGCCGGACGGCCCAGTCCGCCGAGTCCGGGCACCCTTCGGAGCCGTCCGACGAGGTCCCGAGCGGCGCGGAGCCGTCCGGTGCCGGTGCGTCCGGCGGGCCGTCCGGTGGTGGCCCGTCCGCTGGCGGATCCGGCACGCCCGGCGCGCCCGGCGAGGTCAAGGAGCGGCCGGCGCCCGAGCGCAAGCAGCGCTCGTTCTGGAAAGAACTGCCGATCCTGGTCATCATCGCGCTGCTGCTGGCCTTGGTCATCAAGACCTTCTTCGTCCAGGCGTTCTCGATTCCCTCGGAGTCGATGCAGAACACCCTGCAGGTCGGCGACCGCGTGCTGGTCGACAAGCTGACCCCCTGGTTCGGCGCCAAGCCGGAGCGCGGCGAGGTCGTGGTCTTCCACGACCCGGGCGGCTGGCTGGACGGCGAGGGCAGCACGCAGAGCTCCAACCCGGTGGTCCGGGGCGTCCAGGACGTGCTGAGCTTCATCGGCCTGATGCCCTCGGCCAACGAGAAGGACCTGATCAAGCGGGTGATCGGGGTCGGCGGCGACACCGTCGAGTGCGACGGCACCGGGCCGCTCAAGGTCAACGGCGTGCCGCTCAACGAGCCGTACGTCTACCCGGGCGCGACCCCGTGCGGCACCAAGCCGTTCGGGCCGATCACGGTGCCGGCGAACAGCATCTGGGTGATGGGTGACCACCGCGACGACTCGCTCGACTCGCGGTACCACATGGACCAGCCGGGCGGCGGCAGCGTGCCGGACAGCGACGTGGTCGGACGGGCGTTCGTGGTGGCCTGGCCGATCGATCGCTGGTCGACCCTGGCGATCCCGTCGACCTTCAGCCAGAAGGGGATCTCCGCGACCGGGCTGGTCCCACCGATGGCCGGCGCGGTCGGCACCCTGCCGGTCGCCTGGTACCTGCGCCGGCGACGGAAGCAGGATGCCGGACGACCGGGGAGCGAGGACTGAGGGCCGAGACCGCGAGTGCGGCTCCGACTCTTGCGCGGGCCGTGGTACCGACGAGTAATCTGCTCGGACGTACCACGGCCCGCCGCCGTGTCCGGCCCCCTCACCCTGGACGGTTCCGATGAGCAGGCTCGCCGAAGCAACCGCCGCCGGTACCCCGTCCGCCGGGAGCGGTGCGGGTCGCCCCCGGGTGGGCGCGGTGCTGCAGGGCGTGGCGCTGGCGGTCGGGCTGGCCCTGCTGGTGGGCGGCTTCGCGCTGGTCGCGCTGGACTACCGGCCGTACCGGGTGCCGACCGCCTCGATGACACCGACGATCGGGGTCGGTGACACGGTGCTCGCGCGCAAGGTGAGCGGCGGTTCGGTGGGGCGCGGCGACATCGTGGTCTTCCAGGACCCGGCCTGGGGCTCGGCCACCCTGGTCAAGCGGGTCGTCGCGGTGGGCGGCGACACGGTCGCGTGCAGCGGGCCCGGCGGCAAGCTGACGATCAACGGTACGCCGGTCGACGAGCCGTACCTGGCCAGCGGCGGTGCCGAGGGCCAGGCGGCCTTCACCGCCAAGGTGCCGGCCGGGCGGCTCTTCCTGCTGGGTGACAGCCGGGTCGGCTCGCTGGACTCCCGGGCCCACCTGGACGTGGATGCGGGCACCGTGCCGGCCTCGGACGTGGTCGCCCGGGCGGAGGCCATCGCCTGGCCGTCCGACCAGGTCAAGCTCCTGCGGCGGACGTCGGCGTTCGACGGCCTGGGCGGGCCGGTGGCCGGCCGGCCCGGGCCGCTGGTGCCGGCCACCTGGGCCTCGGTGTCGGGCGCGGTGCTGATTGTGCTGATCTCGCTGACCGGACCGGTGGCGGCGCTGGCGCGGCGGATCCGGCGTCGGTCATGACCGTGGAGCGCCGCCGGGCGGCCCGGGTGCTGCTGCTGGACGGGCGGGACCGGTTGTTGCTCTTCCACGGCTTCGACCCCGCGGAGCCGGCCCGGACCTGGTGGTTCACCCCCGGCGGCGGGCTGGAGCCGGGGGAGGACACCCACCGGGCGGCGTTGCGCGAGCTGGCCGAGGAGACCGGGCTGACCGGGGTGGAGCTGGGGCCGGTGGTCGCCGTCGACCGGGCCGACTTCTGGTACGACGGACGCCGGTACGAGCAGGAGCAGTGGTTCCACCTCGGGCGGACCGTGGAGACCCGGCTGGACTGCTCGGGGAGCGCGCCGGACGAGCGGCCGCAGCTGACCGAGGCGCGCTGGTGGACGGTGGCGGAGCTGCGGGCCAGCAGCGAGACGGTCTACCCGCGACAGCTCGCCGACCTGCTGGAGCGACTGCTGGTGGAGGGACCGCCAGTAGTTCCGGTACGCCTCTGAGTGAGGGCGACGTGGTCCACAATGGGGAGGGACTGGACGAGCCGAGGGGACGCCGTATGAGTGCCGAAGATCTCGAAAAGTACGAGACCGAGATGGAGCTCAAGCTCTACCGGGAGTACAAGGATGTCGTCGGCCTGTTCAAGTACGTGATCGAGACCGAGCGGCGGTTCTACCTCACCAACGACTACGAGCTGCAGGTGCACTCGGTGCAGGGCGAGGTGTTCTTCGAGGTTTCGATGGCCGACGCCTGGGTCTGGGACATGTACCGGCCGGCGAGATTCGTCCGCAAGGTGCGCGTGCTGACCTTCAAGGACGTGAACATCGAGGAGCTGGCCAAGAGCGATCTCGAGCTGCCCTCGGACGAGGCCGGCTTCGGCAACTGACCCGGTGACCGCTGGCTGACGTTCGACGTCGTCCACACCCCCCGGGTTGTCCACAGGGGAACGGAACCCGCTGCCCTGAGCGGCGCGGTGCTGGCAACCTCCGTGCACGGAGGTGATCGCCGTGCAGAACGCACACACCGCCCTGGGCCGCTACGGCGAAGAGGTGGCTGCCCGTCGGCTCGGCCTGGACGGCCTGCAGGTTTTGGAGCGCAACTGGCGCTGCTCGGACGGCGAGCTGGACATCGTCGCGCTGGACAAACAGGAGGAATTGCATCAGATGCAACACTCCGCACGGCAGCGGGAAGGCCGTTTTGGCTGGTCAGCGAGGCGGCCCCCGAAGGGGGCCGCCGAGTCGATCAAGCTCTGACCTCCACGTTAGCACAGAGATTCAACATTGTTGCGTCTGATACAACAGGGCTGTGAGTACCCCAGCTCCTGGTTCAGCGCATCTCGTCATGGCGCGCAACATCGTCCACCTCGACCCGGCTCCGTCCGTCTTCGACGCGATGCTGGAGGGGTGGGCTCGGCAGCAGTCGGCCCGATTCCTGCTCCCGACGACGATCGCTCCGCGACTGCGCCTGATCGAGCGCCTGGGTGAGTTCACCGGTCAGTACCCGTGGCAGTGGACTCCGGCCGAGGGTGAGGCGTGGATCGCCCACCTGCGGAGCGGTGACTCCCCGATCCAGATGTCGACGGCCCGCACCTACGAGGTGACGGTCGGCCTGTTCCTCGACTACCTGCTCGACACCCGCTACGGCTGGGTCCAGACCTGCCTGGAACGGTTCGGTGAGATACCCCAGCCCGTGTTCCACGAGGGCAACTCGGTGCTGCACACCGTCGAATACGAGGGCGACCCGCGGCGCCGGCCGCTGACCTACGACGAGATCCAGGCCCTGTTCGACGCGGCGGACGCCCGTCCCGGCAAGATCCGGGGACAGGGGCGCAAGGGAGCTCTCGCGGCCCTGCGGGACGCCGCCGTCCTCAAGACCGTCTACGCGTTCGGCACGCGCCGCACGGAGACGTCCAAGCTGGATCTGGTCGACCTGCGGAAGAGCCGCAAGGCTCCGCAGTTCGGGAACGTCGGCAGCATCATGGTGCGGTTCGGGAAGTCCAAGAAGGGAGCCCCGCCCAAGCGCCGGACCGTGCTCACGGTTCCGGAGATGGACTGGATCGTCGACGTGCTCGACGAGTGGACCAGCGAGATCCGCCCCCAGTTCTCGCCGGGTCGGCATCCGGCCCTCTGGATGACGGAGCGCGTCGGGCGCCTGTCTCCCCGGTCGATGAACGAGGCGTTCGTCGCCGCCCGCAGGGATGCCGACCTCGACGAAGACCTCGATTTGCACTGCCTGAGGCACTCCTACGTCACACATTTGACCGAATTTGGATACCCTGCCCGATTCGTCCAGGAACAGGCTGGTCACTCCCATGCCTCAACCACGGCGATCTACATGGGAGTCTCGAACGAGTACCGCAACAAGCTGCTGGAGGCGTCGATGAAGAACCAGCTGGGCGATCTCTGGGAGGCGACAACGTGATCAAGAAGATGGGCTACGACTGGCACCTTCGGACGCTGATGGCCCGCCGCGGGATGTTCCAGACCTCGGACCTGGTGCCCCTGCTGGCCGAGCGGGGGATCGTCTTGTCGCGCGAGCAGGTCTACCGGCTGGTCACGCAGCCGCCCCAGCGGATGAGCATGGACACCTTTGCCGCGCTCTGCGACATCCTGGACTGCACCCCGAACGACCTGGTCACTCCGCAGGTCGTCAACGTGCAGCAGCGCAAGACCGCGGGCGGTGAGACCGGTGCGATCCCGGCGACCCCGCGCCGGACCGTCATCCGCCGCCCGGGTGGCTCGTGATCTACGTTCAGGCCAGCAAGCTCGCCGTCCGGCGCGAGCTCGCCGAGATTCGTGCCCGGTTGATCGGCTTTGTCCGGGAGGCCACCGGCCTGGCCGTGACGGCGGAGGAGGCGGAGGGCTTCCTCCAGGACTCCCGGGCATGGACCCCGCTGAGCGCCCGCCGCCTCGACGAGCACCTGGCGACCCACCCGCAAGCCTTCACCGCCCCGTCCCCGCACTGCCCAGTGCCGCTGGTGAGGCTGCTGCAACGGCTGGACGCCGCGGGCCACGGCGATGCGATCACACAGCCGGTCTGCGCGCGCTGCCTCCGCCCCGGCCTGTCGCTCGGCCGGCTGGCCCCGGAGGGTCGCTGCTGCGACTGGTGCGTCGCCAAGACCGAACTGCGACGATGCGCCCGCTGCGGAGACAACGGGCACATCGTCGCGCAACGCGAGGAAGGGCCGATCTGCCGCCGCTGCTACCGGGTCGACGAGCAGTTCGTCGCGGACTGCGCGGAGTGCGGCCGGCACGGCGCCCACTGCCACCGGCGCGCTGACGGAGCCCTCATCTGCTGGTCCTGCGCTCCAAAGCCGGACCGGGAGTGCGCCCGCTGCGGAGTCGTGGGCCCGGCGAAGGCCAACGTCAAGGACGAGGGGCCAGTCTGCTCGCGCTGCTACACCGCCCCCGCCGGCCTCTGCCGCAAGTGCGGGCGCCACCGGCCGATCGCCAAGCGCGGGAGCGACGGCGAGCCCGGGATCTGCATCAACTGCTATGCGGTCGAGGGGGAATGCGGCATCTGCGGCCGATTCCGCCGAGTCCAGAAGAACCCTCGCGAGGGCGGACAGCTCCAGTGCCGAGCCTGCTGGAGCCGGCCCCCGCGCCGTTGCGGCGACTGCGATCGGGTGGTCGACTGCCCGGTGACCTGGCCCATCGGTCCGGTCTGCGGCACCTGCTACGCGCGCCGGCGCCGCAGCCCGGCGCCCTGCGGCGTCTGCGGGACAACGCGGGTCCTGGTCGACCGCGCCGAGGACGGCACCGAGGCTTGCGGGCCCTGCTCGGGGGTGGACGTCGACTACGCCTGCCGGCAGTGCGCCTACCCGGGCGACATCTTCGCCGACGGCTGCTGCACGCGATGCGTCACCCGTGAACTCGTCCGTGATCTGCTCAGCGGCGAGGACGGCCAGGTGCTGCCGCAGCTGGCCCCGCTCGCCGAGGCCCTGGCGGCGGCGGAGTTCCCCAAGTCCGTACTGAACTGGGTCCGCTACAGCCAGAGCGCCCAGCTGCTGGCCAGCCTGGCCGCTGCACGGTCAGAGATCACCCATGACCTGCTGGACGGACTTCCGCAGGACGCCCACACCCGCACGGTCCGCGAGACCCTGGTTGCCACGGGCATCCTGCCCCGCCGGCACGAGGACCTGGCCCGCCTGGAACTCTGGCTTGAGGAGATGCTCGACCGGCTCCAGCCTGCCCGCCGCCGGATCATCAGGCCGTTCGCGGAGTGGTCGGTACTTCGCGAGGCACGTCGGAAGGCCGCGCGAGGCCGCTACAGCGCCAGCTCGGCCTCCGGCAACCGAAGCGACATCCGAACCGCCGTCGAGTTCCTCGACTGGCTCGACCACAACAAGATCGATCTCGCAGACCTTGACCAAGCGCAGTTCGAGGTCTGGCTCCTCGCGTCCCGGCCGAGCCGGCGGCGCGGGATCGGCAGGTTCATCCGATGGACGAACGCCCGGCGCCTCACGAACAAGATCGAGGTGCCGACTCGCCGGCACGGCCTCGCCGAGAGGTTCCTGCCAGAGGAAGAACACCAGGATCAGCTGCGTCGATGCCTGTCCGATGTCGCCCTGCCCCTCGAAGTACGCATCGTCGGGGCGCTCATCCGCCTCTATGCCCTGCCACTCCCGAGGATCGTCCAGCTGACGACAGCGCGGTTCACCCAGGAGGCCGACCGGGATTTCCTTGTGATCAACAAGCACCCAGTCCTGCTGCCGCCCTCCCTGGCACGGCTGATCAAGCAACAGATCGCCGCAGGGAGAGGGCCTTCCATGCTGCCGTCGAGCGCGACCCCCGCCGAGGAGTCCGCAGCCTTCCTCTTCCCTGGGCGTCCCGCCAGTCGGCCGAGGAACGCTGACGGGCTTGCCCAGCGGCTGAACGACCTGGGTCTGCCGACAATCGCCGCGCGCCACACGGCCATGATCGGGATGGCTGCCGAACTTCCTCCCATCATCATCAGCGACCTCTTCGGCATCCACAGGAACACCGCCAACAACTGGGCGGGACTCGCCCAGGACGGGTGGGCCGACTACCTCGCCGCCTGCCAGGACGACGAGGTATGACCCTGGTGCGGGACACCGCCCAAGGAAAATGCGGCCTGGCTAGGACTTGGCGGCCGCGCGCAGGCTCATGCGGTAGATCAGTTTGTCGTCCTCGAACAGCGTGACCTGCTCAGCGCCACCGTCGAGTAGCTCCTTCCACACCTCACCGATCCATGCCTCGGCATCCCCCTGCGTGGTGAACTCCTCCGGCTCCACTGCCGGCGACGTCTCTGTGCCATCAGCCATCTCGAACCGCCACGTCCATGCCACGTTTCATTCCTCCGCTCCAAGACCAACTGTTGCAGCCAACTCCTTTCCTTACAGGCGAACCCCTAACCATCAGTGGTCGAACAGTCACCAAACGCCCGCGGCCGATATACCCCCAGCCGGTGCTGACAGCCGCACTGCTGACTCAAAGACAGGGAATAGCGCAAGGACGGAACACCACCTCTTCCCCAGTCGGCGAGACGGTGGCCGTCTGCGAGGTCAAGACCCGCTCGGAGCGGGGGTTCCAACAGCCGCCCGAGGCGATCGGGCCGGCCAAGGCCGAGCGGCTGAGACGGCTCGCCCAGCGGTGGCTGAGCGAGCGCTGGCCGCTGCACTTCGGCCTGCTGGCCGAGCGGATCGGGGGCGGGGCCCCGGCGGCCGAACACGCCGTGGGGCCGGCCGACCAGGCCGTCCCGCTGCCGCCGGGCGGGGTCAGGATCGACCTGGTCTGCGTGGTCAGCCGGATCCGGGGCGCGGCACTGGTGGAGCACCTGCGGGGGGTGGTCTGAGATGGCCTTCGCCCGTACCTGCTCGGTGGCCCTGGTCGGCGTCGACGGCGTCGTGGTCGAGGTCCAGGCCGATCTCGAACCGGGTGTCGCCGCGTTCACCCTGGTCGGCCTCCCGGACAAGGCACTCAGCGAGGCGCGGGACCGGGTGCGCGCCGCGGTGGTCAACAGCGGTGAGAGCTGGCCGCAGCGCAAGCTCACGGTCGGGCTGAGCCCGGCCTCGGTGCCCAAGAGCGGCAGCGGGTTCGATCTCGCGGTCGCCTGCGCGGTGCTGGCGGCGGCCGAGCGGCTGCCCCCGCCCGCCATCGCCGACCTGCTGGTGATCGGCGAGCTCGGGCTGGACGGCCGGGTCCGGCCGGTCCGCGGGGTGCTGCCCTCGGTGCTCGCCGCCGCCGAGGCGGGCTACCGCCAGGTGGTCGTCGCCGAACAGACCGCGGCCGAGGCGGCCCTGGTCCCGGGCGTCTCGGTGCTCGGCGTGCGCAGTCTGCGGCAGCTGATCGCGCTGCTGACCGACGCGCCGGTGCCGGAGGAGCCACCGGACCCGGTCGGCGGGCGTCCGGACCCGCTGATGGCCGGGCTCCTGCTGCCCGGCTCGGCCGTGCGCGGGACGGCCGCCGACCCAGCGTTCGGGCCGGACCTCGCGGACGTCGCGGGCCAGAGCGAGGCCCGGCAGGCCCTGGAGATCGCCGCGGCCGGCGCCCACCACCTCTACCTGAAGGGCCCGCCCGGCGCGGGCAAGACCATGCTGGCCGAGCGGCTGCCCGGCCTGCTGCCGCCGCTGACCCAGGCCGAGGCCCTGGAGGTCACCGCGGTGCACTCGGTGGCGGGGCTGCTGCCGCCGGGGCGTCCGCTGGTCGACGTGCCGCCGTACTGCGCGCCGCACCACTCGACCACGATGCCCGCGATCGTCGGCGGTGGCAGCGGGTTGCCCCGCCCCGGCGCCGTCTCGCTGGCCCACCGGGGGGTGCTCTTCCTGGACGAGGCGCCGGAGTTCCCCGTCCGGGTGCTCGACGCGCTGCGGCAGCCGCTGGAGTCCGGTGAGGTGGTCATCGCGCGTTCGGCCGGATCGCTGCGGCTGCCCGCGAGGTTCCTGCTCTGCCTCGCGGCGAACCCCTGTCCGTGCGGCCGCTACTCGCGGCGGGGGGAGAGCTGCGACTGCACGCCCGCCATGGTGAGCCGGTATCAGGGCCGGCTCTCCGGGCCGCTGCTGGACCGGGTGGACCTGCGGGTGCAGGTGGACCCGGTGACCAGGGCCGAGCTGATGCAGTGCGGCGGCCGGGCGGAGAGCACCGCGGTCGTCGCCGAGCGGGTCCGGGCCGCCCGGACGCGGGCCGCCGATCGCCTCCAGGGCACCCCGTGGCGGACCAACTCCCAGGTGCCGGGCCGCGAGCTGCGCTCCCGCTGGCGACCGGAGGAGGGGGCGCTGGTCGACGCGGAGCGCGAGATGGAGCGCGGCCAGCTCACCGCGCGCGGGCTGGACCGAGTGCTCCGGGTCGCCTGGACGGTGGCGGACCTCGCCGGCCGCGCTGCCCCGGGCCGGTCCGAGCTGCGGACGGCGTTGGTGCTTCGCCGTGGCTTCCCGACCGGGCTGCCGCTGCCGGGCCCGTTCGGCGTGCGCGCCAGCTGAACCACCGTCAGTGGCGGTGTCCGACCTGATCCAACCGACCCGAAGGAGGGACCGGATGAACGACGCCCGACCGACCCGCGGTCAGACCGCCCTGGACCTGGGCGCGCCCGCCGCCGCCCCGATGGTCCCGCTGCCAGTCCGGGGCGTCGGCGCCGACGCCGAGCGGCTCGCCCGCGCCGCGCTCACCCGGCTCGCCGAACCGGGCGACCGGGCCGTCGGCCGGTGGCTGCTCGACCACCCGGCCGCCGAGCTGCTGCGGCTCATCCGTGATCGGACACCGCATCCCGAACTCGGCCTCGACCAGGCCAGGCTCGCGGCCCTGCACGCCCGGCTGCCGGGCACCGACCCGGCCGCCGACCTCGCCCGGGTCGGCTCCCACGGCGGCCGCTTCCTGATCCCCGGCGATGCGGAGTGGCCGAGCCAACTGGACGATCTGGCCGACGCCACGCCGGTGGGCCTCTGGGTGCTGGGCACCGGATCGCTGCGGCTGCTGGCCCTGCGCTCGGTGGCTGTGGTCGGCGCCCGGGCCTGCACCTCCTACGGTGCCCATGTCGCAGGCGAGCTGGCCGCCCAACTCGGCGAGCGCGGCTGGGTGGTGGTCTCCGGCGCGGCCTACGGGATCGATGCCGCCGCGCACCGCGGCGCGCTCGCGGTGGGCGGCGCCACGGTGGCGGTGCTCGCCTGCGGCGTGGACGTCGCCTACCCGCGCGGGCACCACGAGTTGATCCGCCGGATCGCCGAACAGGGCCAGTTGGTCAGTGAACTCCCACCCGGGGAGCACCCGAACCGTTTCCGCTTCGTGCTGCGTAACCGGGTGATGGCGGCACTGACCCGCGGCACGGTGGTGGTGGAGGCCGCCCTGCGCAGCGGCGCGCTGAGTACCGCCCGGCGGGCCCAGGAGCTCAACCGGCACACCATGGGCGTCTGTGGGCCGGTCACCTCCGAACTCTCCGCCGGTGTACACGCGCTGCTGCGCTCGGGCGCCGCGACGCTGGTCACCGACGCCGCCGAGGTGGTCGAGCAGATCGGGGCCATCGGAGAGGACCTGGCCCCGCTGCGTGACGGCCCGCTGCGGCCGAGGGACGTCCTGGGGCACGCCGCGGCCCTGGTGCTGGAGGCGATTCCGGCGGGTCCTGACGGTGCGACGGTCGATTACCTCGCCCGGTGCGCCGGGTTCCCGCCCGACGAGGTCCACAAACGGCTGTACGAGCTCTGTTCCCTGGGCTTCGTCCAACGGGTGGGGTCGCACTGGAGGGTGACGCGCTGACGACTGCCGGGCCGCGGGGTGAAGCGCCGACCGCACGACGGGCAAACCGGGACCTCAGGGGCGCAATGCCCGGTTCTGGCGCGCGCACTCCTGCGACCGAGTGAACGCCACCAGAACGGGCGACGGCCGAGTGGTGGTAGCGCAGTGCATCGACTCGGTCACGCTACGCTCGCTATGGCTTCCCTATCAGCACATGACTCGGCAGAACGGCGCAGACCCACGTATGCCCACACACATTCCCGGACACCGGGTGACCAGTGCCGGTCGGCCCCTGGGGGGCGCTGGCACCGAGTCGAACTCCGGTACCGATGTCCAGCCCCAGGGACGGAGTCCTCGCAACACGCAGCCGTCGAAGCCCCAGCTGCCGAAGGTGCCGGAGGCGGGTCCAGGATCTTCGCCGAACCAGTCCTTGCCGGATTCGTCGGCGGTCGGCCCCGCGAGTGCCGGGGGGGCGGGGAGCGAGACGGCGGGTGCCGCCTCGGCGGGTGTGGGCGGCGCGCCGGCGGTGGAGCACGTCCCGGAGGCGAGCACCGCGGCCGGAGCGGCGGCCTCGGGCCGTGCCGCGCCGCGCCCACCAGCCTCCCGCCCGGGCGACGGCGGCCGCGGGCAGCAGGCTGCTGGGGAGCGCGGCCAGGGCGACGCCGGGCCGGCCGGTTCGGGCGCCGGTACGAGCGGGGCATCGCCCAGGCGTATCGCGCGTACCGTCGCGGCGCGCTCCGCGGCACCGCGGACGGTGGTGCCGATCGCGCAGTTGGGTTCGTCGGCACCGCGCGTCGGGCGCTCGGCGACCGTCCCCAGGCCGCTCTCGGAGGCCCAGCCGCCGGCCGGTCTGGTTCCATTGCCTGCCCCGGCCCCGCTCCCGTCACCAGCGCCGGACCGGGACACCCTGGCGACACCCTCGCGGGTGCCGGACACCGCGCCCGTGCCGGACGAAGCCGCGCTCGCCGCTCCCGACCTCAGGCCGGCCACCCGCCGGGGCCCGTTGGCGCGCGGCGGTGCTCCCGGGGCGGCCGGCAACTCCGTCGGTACGGTCGGCGGCGTCTCGGCCCGGGCACCGGTGGGGCAGTCGGGCAGGGTGGTCGGCTTGGTCGCGATGCCGCCCTCGCCCCGGGAGGGCGGTTCCCGCGCGGAGTGCGCGGCGGCCACCGCCGGCGGACCGGGTGCCGTCGCTTCGGGCGGACCCGGCCGCGCCCCGTTCACCCAACCCGTCGCCCACGGGCCCGCCCCAGCGGCCGCGTCCGGCGGTGGGGGCACCCCGGTGCGCCGGGTGCCACCGCAGCCCGGGCAGGAGCGCGAACCCGACCCGAGCACCGCGCTCGAAGCGCTCTGGCGCTCCTACAAGGGAACCGGCGACCCCAGACTCCGCGAGCAGCTGATCCTCCACTACTCCCCGCTGGTGAAGTACGTGGCCGGCCGGGTCGGGGTGGGTCTCCCGACCAACGTCGAGCAGGCCGACTTCGTCTCCTCCGGTGTCTTCGGGTTGATCGACGCGATCGAGAAGTTCGATCCCGACCGGGCGATCAAGTTCGAGACCTACGCGATCAGCCGGATCCGCGGCGCGATCATCGACGAGCTGCGGGCCCTCGACTGGATTCCCCGGTCGATCCGGCAGAAGGCCAAGGCCGTCGAGCGGACCTACGCGGCGCTGGAGGCCCGGCTCCGGCGGACCCCGCACGAGCCGGAGGTCGCGGCCGAGATGGGCATCGCCATCGAGGACCTGCACGCGATCTTCAGCCAGCTCTCGCTCGCCAACGTGGTGGCCCTGGACGAGCTGCTGCACCCCGCCGGCGAGGGCAGCGAGCGTCTGAGCCTGGTGGACACCCTGGAGGACACCGGCGCGGACAACCCGGTCGAGGTCGCCGAGGACCGCGAGCTGCGCCGACTGCTGGCCGGGGCCATCAACACCCTGCCCGAACGGGAGAAGACCGTGGTGACGCTCTACTACTACGAAGGGCTCACGCTGGCGGAGATCGGTCAGGTGCTCGGGGTCACGGAGAGCAGGGTCAGTCAGATTCACACCAAGTCCGTTCTGCAGCTGCGGGCCAAACTGTCCGACCTGCGCTGAATCCGTCGCGAGTGGTGAACGTGGTCCCGCACCTCGGGTCCGCCCGTCCCGGGCGAATGCGTGCCGCCACTTCCCCCGACCTAAGGGCTCCGTACAGTGGGAGGGTGCCGAAGATCCGAGCGGCCAACTTGGCCGAGCATCGTCAGCTGCAGCGCGCAGCCCTCCTGGATGCTGCCCGCTCGCTGCTGACCGAGGGCGGGATGGAGGCGCTGACCTTCCCCGCCCTGGCCGCGCGCACCGGGCTGGCCCGCTCGTCGATCTACGAGTACTTCCGCTCGCGAGCCGATGTGGTGGAGCGGCTCTGCGAGGTCGACTTCCCGCTCTGGGCCGCCGAGATCGAGGCGGGGATGGCCTGCTGCGACACGGCGCTCAGCAGGTTGGAGGCGTACGTCCGTGGTCAGCTCGTCCTCGCGGGCGATCCGCGACACCGCGCCATCGCCGCCATCTCCGCGCTGGAGCTCGACGACGCGGCCCGGGAGCGCATTCGCGCCGCGCACGCCGGCTTGGTGAACCTGGTGGTCGACGCCGTCCGGGAGCTGGGCCACCAGGAGCCGCGGCTGGCGGCGGCCCTGCTGCAAGGGGTGGTCGAGGCGGCGGTCAAGCGCTCCGACGGGCTCGGGGACGAGGAACGCCGGACGGTGGCTGACGCCGCCGTGGCGCTCGCGCTGCACGGCCTGGCCGGCGCCCACGCGGTCTGAACCTCGCCGGGTCCCTCGGCCGGCGCGCGGGTCGTGCGCGCTGGGGCGCGCAGTGGTAGCAGTCGAGCGTGGCCGATGCCCAGCAGGGCGAGTGGGTCGAGATAGCGATCACCGCGCAGCAGCCCCCAGTGCAGGCAGCCGGTCGCGCAGTGGCCCGCCCCGGGCGCGACCAGGCCGATGGCCTCGCCGGCCGTGACCGCCGAACCGACCGGCAGGCTCCCCGCCACCGGGAGGTACGTGCTGTGCAGCGGCGGCACACCCGTGCCGGGGTGTTGGACCGTTACTACGGGACGCCCGGCCACCATGCCCGAGAAGCTGATGACGCCGGCCGCGGCCGCCCGAACCGTCGCCCCGTCCGCGGCGGCGAGGTCGACACCGCGGTGGCCGGCCGCCCACGGCGCGGGTGGGGCGGCGAAGCGGCCGAGCAACCCCGAGGCCCCACCGACCGGCCAGGCCCGCCCCGGCCCGACGGCCGCTGGCGGGTCGGGACCGTCAGCGGGGATCGCGGTGGTGACCAGGGTGGCCGCCGGTCGGAAGGAGGGCGGCCCGGCCGGCCGGGCAGAGGTCGGCCGCCCCGCCGGCGCGAGCAGGCTCACCAGGACAGTGGTGAGGGCCAGCAGCGGCAGCAGCACGGGCGGGCGCGCGGCCCGGCGGCGCGGTGTGGTGGTGCCGGCAGCGCCGGCGGAGAGCCGGGGGAGCGCGGAGCACGAGAGCATCGAAAGGTTCATGGCTCGAGGCTCCGCCCGGACGCGCCCCCCGACCAGCCCCGCTTCGAGAGCTGTGGACAACCCGGCCCTGTGGACAGCAGTGGAAAGTCGGCCCGCCTTCGGACGACCGGCTGGACCGCGGGCCGCGCTCCGGGGGCGGGACGCCCTGCCCAGCCGCGCAGAGTCGCCGGTCACGCGGGGCTTCCCGTACACTTCACACGCGACCCGGTCCACCGGGTCGACTTCGCACGCCCCGCCACCGGCGAACCAGCGCGCGCCGAGGCCCTCCGGGCCCGGTCCGCCGCCCCGTCCGGTGCGAGTGCCGCTCGGTCCGCCGAGCCTGTCGCGGCCCCGCCGCCCAGGCCCCAGCGGCTCGGCACGTCCGGGGCGTCAGGCGTGACGGTCACCCCGACCGGCACGGACAAACCGAGCCTGACCTGGCCATCGCCGAGGCGCCAGCCCCGGCGGTACAAACCAGGCGCAACACCTGAGGAGCACGGCCATGGCCGTCGTCACGATGCGGGAGCTGCTGGAGAGCGGCGTCCACTTCGGTCACCAGACCCGCCGCTGGAACCCGAAGATGAAGCGCTTCATCTTCACGGAGCGCAACGGCATCTACATCATCGACCTGCTGCAGTCGCTGAACTACATCGACCGCGCGTTCGAGTTCGTCAAGGAGACCGTCGCCCACGGCGGCAGCGTCCTCTTCGTCGGCACCAAGAAGCAGGCCCAGGAGGCCATCGCCGAGCAGGCCACCCGCGTGGGCATGCCCTACGTGAACCAGCGCTGGCTCGGCGGCATGCTGACCAACTTCTCCACCGTCTACAAGCGTCTGCAGCGCCTCAAGGAGCTCGGCGAGCTGGACTTCTCGGACGTGGCCGGCTCCGGCCTGACCAAGAAGGAGCTCCTGGTCCTCCAGCGCGAGCACGACAAGCTGGAGAAGACCCTCGGCGGTATCCGCGACATGCAGCGCGTCCCGAGCGCGGTCTGGATCGTGGACACCAAGAAGGAGCACATCGCCGTCGGCGAGGCCCGGAAGCTCAACATCCCGGTCGTCGCGATCCTCGACACCAACTGTGACCCCGACGAGGTCGACTACAAGATCCCGGGCAACGACGACGCGATCCGCTCCGTCACCCTGCTGACCCGTGTGATCGCCGACGCCGTCGCCGAGGGCCTGAAGGCCCGCGCCGGTGTCGCCAAGGGCGACGTCAAGGCCGAGCCGGGTGCCGACCAGCCGCTGGCCGACTGGGAGCAGGACATCCTGGCCGGCGAGAAGAAGGCCGAGGAGGCCCCCGCCGCCGAGGCGCCCGCCGCCGAGGCCCCGGCCGCCGAGCAGGCCTGACGTACCGAGGGTGAGGGGCGCTCGCCGGTACGCACCGGCGAGTGCCCCTCTCTCCACGTGCCGGGGCTGAACCATGAGCCCCGGCGCACCCACCCCGCAGACACGCGAGACGCGAGAAGAGATTCACACCATGGCGAACATCTCCGCCGCGGACGTCAAGAAGCTCCGTGAGCTCACCGGCGCCGGCATGATGGACTGCAAGAAGGCGCTCGACGAGGCCGAGGGCAACGTCGAGAAGGCCGTCGAGCTGCTCCGCATCAAGGGTCAGAAGGGCGTCGCCAAGCGCGAGGGCCGTGACGCCTCCAACGGCGCCGTCGCCGCGCTGATCGCCGATGACAAGAAGTCCGGCGTGCTGGTCGAGCTGAACTGCGAGACCGACTTCGTCGCCAAGGGCGAGAAGTTCGTCGAGGTCGCCAACACGATCGCCGCCCACGTCGCCGCCGCCACCCCGGCCGACCTGGACGCCGCGCTGGCCTCCGAGATCGAGCCCGGCAAGACCGTCCAGCAGTTCGTGGACGAGGCCAACGCCGCTCTCGGCGAGAAGATCGTCTTCCGCCGGTTCGCGCAGTTCGCCGGCGACGGCTTCGTCGCGGTCTACCTGCACAAGACCAGCCCCGACCTGCCGCCGGCCGTCGGCGTCCTGGTCGAGCTGGACAAGGAGAACGCCGAGGTCGCCAAGGACGTCGCGCAGCACATCGCCGCCTTCGCCCCGAAGTACCTCTCCCGCGAGGAGATCCCGGCCGAGGCCCTAGAGAACGAGCGCCGCGTCGCCGAGGCCACCGCCCGCGAGGAGGGCAAGCCCGAGGCCGCCCTGCCGAAGATCGTCGAGGGTCGGGTCACCGGCTTCGTCAAGGAGAACTCCGTTCTGGAGCAGGCCTTCGCGAAGGACAACAAGAAGACCGTCGCCAAGGTGCTCGAGGAGAACGGCGTCGCCCTGAAGCGCTTCGCCCGCTTCCGCGTCGGCGCCTGAGCCACGTTCACCGGGGTTCCCGCCTAAGGTAGGAACCGCCGCCGCCGCTGCGAACCAGCGACCCGGCACCATGAACGACGAGGAGGCCATTGCCGTGCAGGACACCGTCCCGGTTCCCGCGGCAGTGGCCTCCTCTCGTGTACGCGCAGGTCTGGACCCAGCCCGTCCGGTCCTGTGAACCAGCAGGTTAGAAGGAGAAGTTCCATGCACGAGCCGCAGGAGACCGCGCAGGACGGTACGCGTCGTCGCGTTCTGCTCAAGCTGTCCGGTGAGGCGTTCGCCGGCGGGGGCGGCCTCGGCGTCGATCCCGACGTGGTGCACGCCATCGCCCGGGAGATCGCCACTGTGGTCCGGCAGGGCACCGAGGTCGCCGTGGTCATCGGCGGCGGCAACTTCTTCCGCGGCGCCGAGCTGCAGGTCCGAGGCATGGACCGGGCCCGCTCCGACTACATGGGCATGCTCGGCACCGTAATGAACTGCCTCGCGCTGCAGGACTTCCTGATGAAGGAAGGCATCGAGACCCGGGTGCAGACGGCCATCACGATGGGCCAGGTCGCCGAGCCCTACCTGCCGCTGCGGGCCATCCGGCACCTGGAGAAGGGCCGCGTCGTGATCTTCGGCGCCGGGATGGGCATGCCGTACTTCTCCACCGACACCACCGCCGTCCAGCGCGCCCTGGAGATCCACGCCGAGGTGCTGCTGATGGGCAAGAACGGTGTCGACGGGGTCTACGACTCCGACCCCAAGACCAACCCGGACGCGGTGCGGTTCGACGCGCTGGAGTACGCCGAGGTGATCTCGCGCGACCTCAAGGTCGCCGACCTGACCGCGATCACCCTGTGCAAGGACAACGGCCTGCCGATCCTGGTCTTCGAGCTGCTCGCCGAGGGCAATATCGCCCGTGCGGTGAAGAGTGAGAAGATCGGCACACTCATCAGCCAGGATTCCGTCCGGGCCTGAGCAGCATTCCCCCGCAGGCCCCAGGCCGCGCGGAACATCAGTACGCCAGAAGGCAACCGGACAGGGAGCAGACTGTGACCGAAGAGATCCTCCTCGAGGCCGAGGAGAAGATGGAGAAGGCCGTCGCGGTCGCCAAGGACGACTTCGCCGCCATCCGCACCGGCCGGGCCCACCCGGCGATGTTCAACAAGATCGTCGCCGACTACTACGGTGCCCTGACGCCGATCAACCAGCTCGCCTCGTTCTCCGTGCCGGAGCCGCGGATGGCGGTCATCACGCCGTTCGACAAGAGCGCGCTGCGCAACATCGAGCAGGCGATCCGCGACTCCGACCTCGGGGTCAACCCGTCCAACGACGGCGCGATCATCCGCGTGACGTTCCCGCAGCTCACCGAGGAGCGCCGGCGCGAGTACATCAAGGTCGCCCGCGGCAAGGGCGAGGACGCCCGGATCTCCATCCGGTCGATCCGCCGCAAGGCGAAGGACTCCTTCGACAAGCTGGTCAAGGACGGCGAGATCGGCGAGGACGAGGGCCGCCGCGCGGAGAAGGAGCTCGACGACACCACCGCGAAGTACGTCGCGCAGGTGGACGAGCTGCTGAAGCACAAGGAAGCCGAGCTGCTCGAAGTCTGATGAACGACGCCCCGAACGCCCCTGGCTACTGGGGCGCAACCCCGCAAACCCCTCCGGCGGCCGAGGACGACGACCCGGCCGCCGGACACCCCCACCCGGAGACCGCAGTGGCCCAGGCCGACCCGCAGCAGCCCCGCAAGCAGCGCGGCGGGCGCAACCTGCAGGCCGCGATAGGGGTCGGGCTCGGCCTCGGTGCGGTCGTGGTGGCCTCGCTCTTCGTGGTGAAGGCGGTCTTCCTGGTCGTGGTGGTGGCTGCGATCTCGGTCGGCGGCTGGGAGCTGACCAGCCGGCTGGCCGAGCGCAAGGAGATCGAGGTCCCGCTGCCGCCGCTGCTGGTCGGTGGCGTGGCCATGCTGACGGCGGCGTACTGGCTCGGGCCGGAGGGCTCGGCCGCGGCGCTGGCGCTCACCGCGCTGGCCCTGATGGTCTGGCGGATGGGCCGGCCGCCGGAGAACTACCTGCGCGACATAACGGCGGGTGTCTTCACGGCGTTCTACGTGCCGTTCCTGGCCTCCTTCGTGGCGCTGCTGCTGGCGGCGCACGACGGTCCGCAACGGATCGTGCTCTTCCTGGTGGTCACGGTCTGCAGTGACACCGGGGCGTACGCGGTGGGCTACAAGTTCGGCCGGAACAAGCTGGCGCCGACGATCAGCCCGGGCAAGACCCGCGAGGGCCTGGCCGGCGGGATCGCGCTCTCGATGCTGGCCGGCGCCCTGCTGATGCAGTGGATCATCGAGGACGGCCGCTGGTGGCAGGGCCTGACCCTGGGCGGCTGCGCGGCGGTCGTCGCCACCCTGGGTGACCTCGCCGAGTCGATGATCAAGCGGGACCTGGGCATCAAGGACATGGGGACCCTGCTGCCCGGCCACGGCGGCATCATGGACCGCCTGGACTCGCTGCTGCCGACCGCTCCGGTGGTCTGGCTGCTGCTCACGGCCTTCGTCGGCCACTGACACGGACGCTCGCTGGGACCCCGGACGCACGCCGTCCGGGGCCTCGCGCGCCATCTGCGACACTGGAACAACCATGCCTGCACCCGGAGAACTGACCTTTGTCGCGCCGCGCGGCGCCAAGCCCCCGCGACACCTCGCCGATCTCAGCCCCGCCCAGCGCAAGGAGGCCGTCGCCGAGCTGGGCGAGCAGCCGTTCCGCGCCAAGCAGCTGTCCAACCACTACTTCGCCCGGCTCTCCGACGACCCGGCGAGCTGGACGGACATCCCCGCGGCCAGCCGCGAGAAGCTGACCTCGGAGCTGCTCCCCTCGCTGATGTCCGTGGTGCGGCACGTGTCCTGCGACGACGACACCACGCGTAAGACGCTCTGGAAGCTCTTCGACGGCACCCTGGTCGAGTCGGTGCTGATGCGCTACCCGGACCGGGTGACGATGTGCATCAGCTCGCAGGCCGGCTGCGGGATGAACTGCCCGTTCTGCGCCACCGGCCAGGCCGGGTTGACCCGCAACCTCTCCACCGCCGAGATCGTCGAGCAGATCGCCGCCGGGATCCGCGCCCTGAAGTCGGGCGAGTTCGGCGGCGGGCGGGTCGAGGGGGGCGAGGGGGCCGAGGGCGCCGAGCCGCGGCTGAGCAACGTGGTCTTCATGGGCATGGGTGAGCCGCTGGCCAACTACAACCGGGTGCTGGCCGCGATCCGCCGGCTCACCGACCCGGCGCCGGACGGCTTCGGGATGTCCCAGCGAGGCGTCACCGTCTCCACCGTCGGCCTGGTCCCGGCCATGAACCGGCTCGCCGACGAGGGCCTGAGCGTGCGCCTCGCGCTCTCCCTGCACGCCCCGGACGACGAGCTGCGCGACGAGCTGGTCCCGGTCAACACCCGCTGGAAGGTCGCCGAGGTGCTCGACGCCGCGTGGAACTACGCGGAGAAGTCGGGCCGGCGGATCTCCATCGAGTACGCGCTGATCAAGGACATCAACGACCAGGCCTGGCGGGCCGACCTGCTGGGCCGGCTGATCAAGAACCACCGGGTGCACGTCAACCTGATCCCGCTCAACCCCACTCCGGGCTCGAAGTGGACGGCCTCCCGCCCGGAGGACGAGCGGGAGTTCGTCCGCCGCCTGATCGCGCACGGGGTGCCGACCACGGTGCGCGACACCCGCGGCCAGGAGATCGACGGCGCCTGCGGCCAGCTCGCCGCCGCCGGTTGACCGCGGCTAGGAGAGCATCCCGGCGGCCAGCACGGCGGTGAGCCCGCCGGTGGCCAGCAGCACGGTGCCGCCGACCAGCCAGCGCAGCACGGCGGCGCCGAGCAGCAGGTGCGGCGAGGCGCCGAGCAGCCGCAGCGTGCCGGCGACCGGAGCGCGCACCGCGCGGAACTCGGTCAGTCGGGCGATCACGGCGGCCAGCGCGCAGGCGGTGACCAGCAGCGCCTCGGCGGCCGGCACCGCGGCCGCGCCGGCCGCCCCGGGCGCCACCCAGTGCCGCAGCGAGGTCAGGACGACCGCCACCGTGAAGGCCAGCACCGCCAGCGGCGTGCCCAACCCGCGGGCCGTACTGGCCAGCCCGCGCCCGGCCAGCAGCCGCCGGGCGCTCGGCCGGCCCAGCGCGAGCAACTGGCCGGCCAGCGCGAGCAGCGGCCCGGTCAACAGGGCCAGCCCGAGCGCCGCGACAGCCCAGCCGAGCAGCAGGTTCGGGCTGCTGTGGCCGAGGTCGGCGGCGAGCGTCAGCGGGTGCGGGTCCACCGGGGCCGCCGGGCGCAGCCCGTACAGCTCCACCAGGGTGCCGGTGAGGGCCAGTCCGCCGGCCAGGGCGGTGCGCACCGGACCGAACCGGCGGGCCTGGGCCGGCTCGGCGGTGCCACGGATCAGCTCCTCCCGCACCGGCACCGCGAGCGCGGCGGACAGCGCGGCGACCACCGGCAGCACGGTGAGCAGCGCCACCGGCGCGGCCGGCGGCAGCGGCACCCCCATCCCGATCTCCGGTGCCAGCCCGGGGCCGGCGATGTCGTTGCGCAGCACCAGGAAGAGCAGCAACGCGGCCAGCCCGCCCGCGGCGCAGGCGAACGCGATCTCGCCGGCGATCAGCAGCCGGATCCGGGTCGGCCCGGCGCCGGCCGCCACCAGCCCGGCCATCCGCTCCGGCCGTTGGGCGGGCAGCGCCCGGGCGCCAACGGCCGCGAACCAGGTGACCGCGACCAGCGGCGGCAGGCACCAGAGCAGCTGGTCGGCCGTCACCGTCCCGGCCGGGCTGCTCATCGCCCGGCCCAGCGCGCGCAGCAGGAAGCCGGCGACCGCGGCGGCCGCGACGGCGATGAGCAGCCAGCGGCCCAGGTCGAGCACCCGGTACCCCCTGACCAGCCGGAGATAGAACACCTGGGGCCCTTCGGTACGAGAGCGGTGCGAGAGCGCTACGCGTGCGGCGCGGGTTCAGTGCGAGGCGGCGAGCGGCGCGGGAGCGGACCGGCCGACCGCCGCGGGCACCGGGGTACGGCCGTCGACCAGCGCCACCGTGCGGTCGGCGTAGCGGGCGAGTTCCGGGTCGTGGGCGGCCAGGACCAGGGTGAGCCGGTGCGAGCGGGCGGCGCTGGTCAGTATCCGCAACACCTGGTCCTGGGCCTCACGGTGCAGCGGCGCGGTCGGGTCGTCGGCGAACACCACCTGGGGGAGCGGGGCCAGCGCCCGGGCCACCGCGATCCGCTGCCGCTGGCCCTGGGTCAGCTCGGCCGGCCGGCGCCTGGCGCACTCGCTCACGTCGAGCCGCTCCAGCCAGTCGGCGGCGGCGCCGTACGCGGCCCGGTGGCCGGAGCCGGCCAGCAGCAGGGGCAGCGCCACGTTCTCCCGGGCGGTCAGCTCCGGCACCAGGTGGGGTTCGGAGCCGACGAATCCGAAGCGGTCGCGGCGGAGCCGCTCCCGGCCGGCCCGGCTCAGCGTGTGCACCGGCGAGCTGTTGAACCAGATCTCTCCGGAGTCCACCGGCAGGAGCGCGGAGAGGCAGCCGAGCAGCGTGCTCTTGCCGGAGCCGCGCGGTCCGGTGACGGCCAGTACCTCGCCCTCGCGGACGGCGATCGAGACCTCACTCAGGGCCGGGGTGCCGTGGTGGGACTTGACGATCCCCCGGGCCCACAGCACGTCGTTGTCGGGCGGGGCCGCTGACATGGATTCCTCCGCCGCTCATGATGGGGGCTTCTGCACGGACGGGTGCAGGGGAATGACGGTCGTCAGAGTAGAACGACCGGCTCGCCGGGAGGTTGCGGCACACGGGTGGGAGTTCGGATTTGCACCCGGACGAACCATCGGACGATCGGCCGGAGAACCACCGCAGGGCGGTACCGGCGGCCCTGAGGAGGAGGCCGCGCGGTACCGCCCTGCGGAGGAGGGTGGGTCAGGAGGTCGTTCCGATCAGATCTTGGCCCACGCGTCGGTGAGGCTGACCCGCAGGATCTGCTCGATCTCGTCGAAGGTCGACTGGTCGGAGATCAGCGGCGGGGCCAGCTGGACGACCGGGTCGCCACGGTCGTCGGCGCGGCAGTACAGGCCGTTGTCGAAGAGCGCCTTGGAGAGGAAGCCGTAGAGCACCCGCTCCACCTCCTCGGCGTTGAACGACTCCTTGGTGGTCTTGTCCTTGACCAGCTCGATGCCGTAGAAGTACCCGTTGCCGCGGACGTCGCCGACGATCGGCAGGTCGCGCAGCTTGTTCAGGGTGCCCAGGAACTTCGACTCGTTGTCGAGCACGTGCTGGTTGAGGCCCTCGCGCTCGAAGATGTCGAGGTTGGCCAGCGCGACCGCCGACGAGACCGGGTGGCCGCCGAAGGTGTAGCCGTGCAGGAAGGTGTTCTCGCCCTTGTAGAACGGCTCGGCCAGCCGGTCCGAGATGATCGTGGCGCCGATCGGGGAGTAGCCCGAGGTCATGCCCTTGGCACAGGTGATCATGTCGGGCTGGTAGCCGAACTTGTCGGCGCCGAACATCGTGCCGAGCCGGCCGAAGGCGCAGATGACCTCGTCCGAGACCAGCAGCACGTCGTGCCGGTCGCAGATCTCGCGCAGCCGCTGGAAGTAGCCGGGCGGCGGCGGGAAGCAGCCACCGGCGTTCTGCACCGGTTCGACGAAGACGGCCGCGACGGTGTCCGCGCCCTCGTTGAGGATGGCGACCTCGATCTCGTCGGCGCACCAGCGGCCGTAGGCCTCCGGGTCGACCGTGCCGTCGGGGCCGGCGAGGAAGGCCGGGGCGCGGTAGATGTTGGTGTTCGGGGCCTTGTGGGTGCCCGGCACCAGCGGCTCGAACGGCGCCTTCAGGCCCGGCAGGCCGGTGATCGACAGGGCGCCCTGCGGGGTGCCGTGGTAGGCGACGGCACGCGAGATGACCTTGTACTTGGTCGGCTTGCCGGTCAGCTTGAAGTACTGCTTGGCGAGCTTCCAGGCGGTCTCGACGGCCTCGCCGCCACCGGTGGAGAAGAACACCTTGTTCAGGTCGCCCGGGGCGTAGTTGGCGAGGCGCTCGGCCAGCTCGACGGCCTTCGGGTGGGCGTAGCTCCACACGGGGAAGAAGGCGAGCTCCTTGGCCTGCTTGGCGGCGGCCTCGGCGAGCTCCTCGCGGCCGTGACCGGCCTGCACCACGAACAGGCCGGCCAGGCCGTCGAGGTACTTCTTGCCGTTGGCGTCCCAGACGTAGGTGCCCTCGCCCTTGACGATGGTCGGGACGGGAGAGTTCTCGTACGACGACATGCGGGTGAAGTGCATCCACAGGTGGTCGTAGGCGGTCTTCGAAAGGTCCTTCGGTGCCGGGTCGGCGCTCATCGGGTGCCCCAGGTGTAGGTCTGTTTCCGGAGCTTCAGGTAAACGAAGCTCTCGGTCCTCCGCACGCCGGGAAGCGCGCGGATTCGCTTGTTGATCATTTCCAGCAGGTGCTCGTCGTCCTCACACACCAGCTCGGCCAGCAGGTCGAACGACCCCGCGGTGCAGACCACGTAGTCGACCTCGTCCATGGCGGCCAGCGCGTCGGCGATCGGCTCGATGTCGCCCTCGGCCGTGATGCCGACCATCGCCTGTCGGGTGAACCCGACGGTCAGCGGGTCGGTGACGGCGACGATCTGCATCACGCCCTGGTCGAGGAGCTTCTGGACGCGTTGCCGTACGGCGGCCTCGGAGAGGCCGACGGCCTTGCCGATGGTCGCGTAGGCGCGGCGGCCGTCCTCCTGCAGCTGCTCGATGATCGCCTTGGAGACGGAGTCGAGGGGGACGCTGCTGGTCCGGTCGCGGTTGGCCACGCCGCCACTGTGCCTGATCGACCGGATGTTCGCAAGTGGTTCGGCTGCTGATTTCGTTGCGATGATCTGGAAACGGTACGGATTTCATCGCGATCAGCCCGAGGGTATGTCGATAACGGCAAGAATCCGGCTACTCTTTCCAGGTCACGCGCGCGCGTCCCTCCGGGGCGTACGCTCCCCACCAGTGGACCGTGTCCCACCGGGCCCGGCCACTCGGCGCCCCCCTTTCCGTGGGCGCCGCACCGGGCCACCAGCCTGGTCCACTGGCACCCCGCCGGGTCGGCCGCCATCGCGCCGACCGCAACCCGAGGAGAGATGTCGTGAGCGACCTTCGTACGCTGCGCAACTACATCAACGGCGAGTTCGTCGACGCGGCGGACGGCCGCACGCTGGACGTGGTCGACCCGACCACCGGCCAGGTGTACGCGACCTCCCCGCTGTCGGGCGCGGCCGACGTCGACGCCGCGATGGCCTCGGCCGCGGCGGCCTTCGAGACCTGGCGCGACGCAACCCCCTCGACCCGGCAGAAGCTGCTGCTGAAGATCGCCGACGCGGTCGAGGCGCGTGCCGACGAGCTGGTGGACGCCGAGTGTCGCAACACCGGCAAGCCGCGCGGGCTCACCAAGTCCGAGGAGATCGGCCCGATGGCCGACCAGATCCGCTTCTTCGCCGGCGCCGCCCGCCTGCTGGAGGGCAAGGCCGCGGGCGAGTACATGGACGGGATGACCTCGATCATCCGCCGCGAGCCGGTCGGCGTCTGCGCCCAGGTCGCGCCGTGGAACTACCCGATGATGATGGCGGTCTGGAAGTTCGCCCCGGCCATCGCCGCGGGCAACACCGTGGTCCTCAAGCCCTCCGACACCACCCCGGCCTCCACCGTGCTGCTGGCCGAGATCATCGGGGGCATCCTGGCCGAGCTGGAGCTGCCGGCCGGCGTCTTCAACGTGATCTGCGGCGACCGGGAGACCGGCCGGCTGATGGTCGAGCACAGCACCCCGGCGATGGCCTCGATCACCGGCTCGGTCCGCGCCGGCATCCAGGTGGCCGGCAGCGCCGCCAAGGACGTCAAGCGGGTGCACCTGGAGCTCGGCGGCAAGGCCCCGGTCGTGGTGTTCGAGGACGCCGACATCGCCGAGGCGGTCGAGGGCATCTCGGTGGCCGGCTTCTTCAACGCCGGCCAGGACTGCACCGCGGCCACCCGCGTGCTGGTGCACGAGTCCATCCACGACGCCTTCGTGGCCGCACTGGCCAAGGCCGCGGCCGACACCAAGACCGGAGGCATCGACGACGAGGACGTGCTCTACGGCCCGCTGAACAACGCCAACCAGTTGAAGCAGGTGGCCGGCTTCATCGAGCGGCTGCCCGCGCACGCCAAGGTCGAGACCGGCGGCCACCAGGTCGGCGAGGTCGGCTACTTCTACGCCCCGACCGTGGTCTCCGGCCTGCGGCAGGACGACGAGATCATCCAGAACGAGGTCTTCGGCCCCGTCATCACCGTGCAGAAGTTCACCGACGAGGAGCAGGCCGTCGCCTACGCCAACGGCGTGGAGTTCGCGCTGGCCTCCTCGGTCTGGACCAAGGACCACGCCCGCGCCATGCGGATGTCGCGCCGGCTGGACTTCGGCTGCGTCTGGATCAACACCCACATCCCGCTGGTCGCCGAGATGCCGCACGGCGGCTTCAAGAAGTCCGGCTACGGCAAGGACCTCTCCTCCTACGGCTTCGAGGACTACACCCGGATCAAGCACGTGATGACCGCGATCTGAACCGCGCCGCGGTGAGTGCCAGGGCCCGGGAGGCTCCCTCCCGGGCCCTGCGCCCTGTCAGCCTGTCGGCCCTCGGGGCGACCGCCTGACAAGATGCCGCTGCCCGTCGCCCCGGCCCTTCCCTAGGCTGGCGACCATGAGCATCCCCACTGCCGATCCCGCCGCCGGGCAGGCCGTCAAGGCCGCCGACCGCGCGCACGTCTTCCACTCGTGGTCCGCCCAGGCCCTGATCGACCCCCTCGCGGTGGCCGGGGCCGAGGGCTCGTACTTCTGGGACTACGAGGGCAACCGCTACCTCGACTTCTCCTCCCAGCTGGTGAACACCAACATCGGGCACCAGCACCCGAAGGTGGTCGCGGCGATCCAGGAGCAGGCCGGCAAGCTCTGCACCCTGGCACCCGGCTTCGCGGTGGAGGCGCGCAGCGAGGCCGCCCGGCTGATCGCCGAGCGCACCCCCGGAGACCTGGACAAGATCTTCTTCACCAACGGCGGCGCCGAGGCCGTCGAGAACGCCTTCCGGCTGGCCCGGCTGCACACCGGCCGGCAGAAGATCATGTCGACCTACCGCTCGTACCACGGCGCCACCGCCAACGCGATCGCCGCCACCGGCGACCCGCGCCGCTGGGCCAACGACCTCGGCGTCTCGGGCATCGTGCACTTCTGGGGTCCGTACGCCTACCGCTCCAACTTCCACGCCGAGAACGAGGCGCAGGAGTGCGAGCGGGCGCTGGCGCACCTGGAGCAGGTGATCGCGTTCGAGGGCCCGCAGACCATCGCGGCGATCATCCTGGAGACCGTGGTCGGCACCGCCGGCATCCTGGTTCCGCCGCCGGGCTACCTGGCCGGGGTCCGGGAGATCTGCGACCGTCACGGCATCGTCTTCATCCTGGACGAGGTGATGGCCGGCTTCGGCCGCACCGGTGCCTGGTTCGCCGCCGACCACTGGGGCGTCACCCCGGACCTGCTCACCTTCGCCAAGGGCGTCAACTCCGGCTACGTCCCGCTCGGCGGGGTGGCGATCAGCGCCGCGATCGCCGCCAGCTTCGCCGAGCGGCCGTTCCCCGGCGGCCTCACCTACTCGGGCCACCCGCTGGCCTGTGCCTCCGCGGTCGCCACCATCAACGCGATGGCCGAGGAGGGCATCGTGGAGAACGCCCGGCGGATCGGCGAGGAGGTGCTCGGCCCCGGCCTGCGCGAGCTGGCGGAGCGTCACCCGTCGGTGGGCGAGGTGCGCGGGCTGGGCGTCTTCTGGGCGCTGGACCTGGTGCGCGACCGGGCCACCCGGGAACCGCTGGTGCCCTACAACGCCGCCGGCGCCGCCAACGGCCCGATGGCCGAGCTGGCCGCGGCCTGCAAGAAGCGCGGGCTGTGGCCGTTCACCAACATGAACCGGCTCCACGTGGTGCCGCCCTGCACGGTCACCGACGAGGAGGCCAGGGCCGGTCTCGCGGTGCTCGACGAGGCGCTCACCATGGCCGACGCGTACACGGTCTGACGCTCCGTCAGCGCCGCACGGCGTCCAGCGCCAGTAGGGCCACGTGCAGGGAGAGGCAGGACTCCACCTGGTCGAGGTCGACCGCCAGGATCCGCTCCACCTTGTGCAGCCGGTCGTAGAAGGACGGCCGCGACAGATGCGCGGCGTCCGCCGCGGCCGACTTGTTGCGGCCCTGCTCCAGGTAGACCCGCAGCAACTGCACCAACTGCGAGCCGTGCTCGGCGTCGTGCGCCAGCAGTGGGCCCAACTCGCGCTCCACGTAGGTCTGTAGGCGGGCGTCCTCGCGGAGCAGGTGCAGCAGGCCGCGCAGCCGGACGTCCGGCAGCCGGTAGTAGGAGGCGGCCCGGGCGCCCGGCGCGTCGTGCAGCGCGGCGTCGGCGACCTGGGTCGCCTCCATCAGGGTGCGCCGGGCGTCCCGCACCGAGCCGACCGAGGAGCCCACCGCGATCACCGGCGGAGCCGTCTCCCTGGCGCCGTCGGCCGTCAGCCGGCGCAGCGTGGCCGCGAAGTCCTCCAGTGCGGCGTGCTCGTCCTGCTGCGAGCCGAGCGTGATCAGCAGGCCGACCCCCTCGTCGTCGAGCGCACCGACCAGCGCGGAGAGCCGAGAGGACCGGGCGGCGGTGGCCGCCAGTTCGGTGAAGTCCCGCAGCCTGGCCTGCGCCTCGAGGGCCGCCGGGATCGGCCCGCCGCGTCGGCGCAGCACCACGCCGACCAGCCGCCGGCTCTCCAGCGGTACCCCGAGCGCCTGGGCCCGCAGCGCCACCTCGGAGACGGTCAGCGCGTGGGTGAGGATGCCGGACAGCAGGGTGCGGTGGGTCTGCCGCTCCAGGCTCTCCCGGTCGCGCACCAGCAGCCGGTTGAGCGCCAGGGTGGCCGCGCCGCGCTCCAGCAGCATGGTGTCCGGGTGGGCCTCCTGGTCCGGCAGCAGGCCCGGCTCGTTGACCAGCACCAGGCGCCCCCAGTCCTGGCCACGCGCCCCCACGACGGTGACCAGCCAGCCGCTGCGCCGGTCGTAGCCGGTGCGCCCGGCCGGCCGCACCCCGCGCGAGCGGCGCTCCCAGTTCTCCAGCAGCTCCTCCTCGGCGCGGCCCGCCGCGTCGTGGGCCAGCACCTGGTGGCTGAGGTTCTCCAGCACCACCGGGGCGCCGGCCATCCGGGCGATCTGCCGCAGTACCTCGGCCGGCTCGGCGCCCTCCACCGCCAGCTCGTTGAACACCTGGTGCACCGCCTCGGAGGCGCGCAGCTGCTCCAACTGGGCGTTCACCACCAGCGCGTGCACCGCCTCGGTCACCGCGACGAACGGCAGCTCGCGCCGGAGCACGACCAGCGGCAGGCCGCGCTGCTCGGCGGCGTGCACCAGGGCCCGCGGCAGGCTGTCGAAGTAGCGGCGGCCGAACTCCACGACCAGCCCGGCCACTGAGACCTCCGCCAGGTCGCGGACGTAGCGGGCCAGCCCGTCGCGGTCCTCGGGCAGCGCGATACCGGTGGTCAGCACCAGCTCACCGCCGCGCAGCACGCCTGCCACGTCGGGCAGTTCGCTGACGTGCACCCAGCGCACCGGGCGCTCCAGGTGGCCCGCCCCGGCCACCACCTGCGGCAGTCCGCGCCGCATCACGTCGAGATCGAGCACACGGGCGACGGTGGGGAGCACGCCGGGCCTCCTGGGTCATCGGGATGCGGTCGGGGAGCAGCCAACAAGGTGTAGCTGAATCATGCCTCCCGCCGACGACCTGTCGCCCCGCCGATGTCCTGTCACCCTGTAAGGCCCTTGGCGGCCCGGCTTCCGGAGTGAGCCTTGTCCCGCTCACCGCGGGCCGGGCATCGTCGGCGGATCGGAGCGGGTGGAATGGACATATGGAGGAGAACCGACCCATGGACCTGAGCAGCTTCGCGGACGGCGCCCAGTACATCGCCGGCCGGCTGAGCCACGGCACCGGCCCCGAGCCCTTCGACGTGGTCAATCCCGCCGACGGCGGAACCGTGCAGCGGGTGCGGCTGGCCTCGACCGAGGACGTGGACGCCGCGGTGGCCGCCGCGGCGGCCGCGCTGCCCGAGTGGTCGCGAGCCACCCCGGGTACCCGGGCCGCCGCGCTGCTGCGGCTGAGCACCATCCTCGACGAGCGGGCGGCCGAGTTCGCCGCGGTGGAGACCGCCCAGACCGGCAAGCCGATCAAGCTCTCCAGCGAGTTCGACGTGCCCGGCACGATCGACAACACCGCCTTCTTCGCGGGCGCCGCGCGCAACCTGGAGGGCCGGGCGGCCGGCGAGTACTCGGACGACCACACCTCCTACGTCCGGCGCGAGGCGATCGGCGTGGTCGGGTCGATCTCGCCGTGGAACTACCCGCTGCAGATGGCCGCCTGGAAGATCCTCCCGGCGATCGCGGCCGGCAACACCATCGTCCTCAAGCCCGCCGAACTCACCCCGCTCACCTCGCTGATGTTCGCCCGGGCCTGCACCGAGGCGGGCATCCCGGACGGCGTGGTCAACGTGGTCACCGGCGCCGGCCGCACTGCCGGCGAGCACCTGGTCGCCCACCCCGACGTCGCCATGGTCTCGTTCACAGGCTCGACCGCGGTCGGCCGGCGGGTCGCCGAGCTGGCCACCGCCGGGATCAAGCGCACCCACCTGGAGCTCGGCGGCAAGGCGCCGTTCGTGGTCTTCGACGACGCGGACCTGGACGCGGCGGTGCACGGCGCGGTCGCCGGCTCGCTGATCAACAGCGGCCAGGACTGCACCGCCGCCACCCGCGCCTACGTCCAGCGGCCGCTCTACGACGCCTTCGTCGCGGGCGTGGCCGAGCTGTTCGGCACGGTCCGGCTGGGTGACCCCCGCAACCCGCGGACCGACCTCGGGCCGCTCGTCTCCTTCGCCCACCGCGACCGGGTGGCCGGCTTCGTCGAGCGGGCCCGGGGCCACGGCGCCACGGTGGTCACCGGCGGCGCGGCCCCGACCCTCGGCCACGACGGCACCGACCTCGGCCGCGGCGCGTACTACCAGCCCACGCTGATCATCGACGCCGTGCAGGAGAGCGAGGTGGTGCAGGGCGAGATCTTCGGCCCGGTGCTGGTGGTGCTGCCCTTCGACTCGGACGACGAGGGCCTGCGGCTGGCCAACGACACCCCGTACGGCCTGGCCGCCTCGGTCTGGACCGGGGGCGTACACCGCTCGCTGCGCGCCACCCGGGAGATCGCGGCCGGCTGCGTCTGGGTCAACGACCACATCCCGATCATCAGCGAGATGCCGCACGGCGGCTACAAGGCCTCCGGCCACGGCAAGGACATGTCGCAGTACTCGCTCGACGAGTACACCCAGATCAAGCACGTCATGCAGGACCTGACGGGGTCCGCCAGGAAGGATTGGCACCGGACGGTCTTCGGTGACCGCGGCTGAGGGCACTCGGCCCGCGGCGCCGGTGCAGTTCGTGGCACCGGTGTAAGAGGACCGCCGCCCGGCTCTCTCCGGAGGCAGGTGGCGGTCCTCCCGGGATCGTCACCGCGCGAGGAGAGCGGAGGACGGGCCATGGAGAGCAGCGGACCCACTGCCGGGGTGGACTGGCTGGCGGCCGCCGCGCCGGATCCGGACGCCTGCCGACGGGAGTGGGTGCGCTCGGGGCTGGGCGTCGTCCTGCTGCCGGCCGGGCGGCTCTGGGACGTGCTGCTGGTGCCGGGGCCGCTGGGCCGGCCCGCGCTGCGGCTGCTCGAGCGGCTGCCCGGCAGCGGGCCGGTGCTCACCGACCCGGGGGACGACAGCGTCGGGTTCCTGGTCCCGGTCGGCACGGCCGCGCGCTGGGTGGGCACCGGGGTGCGCGGCGCGGGCGACGGCACCTGGGTGGTGGTGCCACACCCCGCCCGCGGTGGCGGTGCCGGACTCCGCTGGCTGGTGCCCCCGGACGGCTCGGGGCGGCTGAACGACCCGGTGCTGCTGGAACTGGCGTTGCACGAGGCGGCTGCCGGGCTGGGCGGGCCCGGTGAGCACGTCTGATTGCTACGAGGTGTAAGGCCGACCGGGCGATCCCCGTCAGTGTGGTCGTTGAGCGTGTCCGATCCGGCCCCCAGACTGGAGGTGAGCGCGGTAGCGCCGTACCCCCGCCGTCCCACTGGATGGCGCCACATCACCGGATGGCGCCGGCGCGGGGTCCGGCGGCAGCTGAGCCGCCCGAGACTTCGGAGGCAACGACCTTGAGCAAGCCCACTGTCAGCAAGCACCTCACCCACTGGATCGACGGTGTCGCGGTGCCGACGGCCGGTGCCGCGCCCAGCCGGGGCGACATCTACGACCCGGCCACCGGACGGATCTCCGGACAGGTGGACTTCGCCGGGATCGCGGAGGTCGACCAGGCCGTCGCGGCGGCGCACGCCGCGTTCGCGGAGTGGCGGCACGCCTCGATCGCCAAGCGCACCACGGTGCTCTTCAACTTCCGCGAGCTGTTCAACGCCCGGAAGGAGGAGCTGGCCCGGATCATCGTCTCCGAGCACGGCAAGGTGTACTCGGACGCGCTGGGCGAACTGGCCCGCGGACTGGAGGTCGTGGAGTACGCCTGCGGGATCCCGCAGCTGCTCAAGGGGGGCTTCAGCGAGCAGGCCTCGACCGGCATCGACGTCTACTCGATCCGTCAGCCGCTCGGTCCGGTGGCGATCATCTCGCCGTTCAACTTCCCGGCCATGGTGCCGATGTGGTTCTTCCCGATCGCCATCGCGGCCGGGAACACGGTGGTCCTCAAGCCCTCCGAGAAGGACCCGTCGGCGGCCAACTTCCTCGCGGGACTGTGGAAGGAGGCGGGGCTGCCGGACGGCGTGTTCAACGTCGTGCACGGTGACAAGGTCGCGGTGGACCGCCTGCTGGAGCACCCGGACATCAAGTCGGTCAGCTTCGTCGGCTCCACCCCGATCGCCCGGTACGTCTACGAGACCGGCACCCGCTACGGCAAGCGGGTGCAGGCCCTGGGCGGGGCGAAGAACCACATGCTGGTGCTGCCGGACGCCGACCTCGACCTCAGCGCCGACGCCGCCATCAACGCGGGCTTCGGCGCGGCGGGGGAGCGGTGCATGGCGGTCTCGGTGCTGGTCGCCGTCGACCCGATCGGTGACGAGCTGGTCGAGAAGATCAAGCAGCGGATGGCGGCGCTGAAGGTCGGGCCCGGCTGCAACGGCGACTCCGAGATGGGCCCGCTGGTCACCGGCCAGCACCGGGACAAGGTGACCTCGTACGTCGAGTCGGGGCTCGCGGACGGCGCGGAGCTGGCCGTCGACGGGCGCCGGCACCCGGTGACCGGGACCGACGCCGAGGGTGGGTCGACGGCCGACGGCTTCTGGCTCGGCCCGACCCTCTTCGACCACGTGAAGCCCGGGATGTCCGTCTACAACGACGAGATCTTCGGCCCGGTGCTGTCGGTGGTCCGGGTGGGCTCGTACGAGGAGGGCCTGGAGCTGATCAACGCCAACCCGTACGGCAACGGCGTGGCGATCTTCACCAATGACGGTGGCGCCGCGCGGCGGTTCCAGCACGAGGTGGAGGTCGGCATGGTCGGCATCAACGTGCCGATCCCGGTGCCGGTGGCGTACTACTCCTTCGGCGGCTGGAAGGCCTCGCTCTTCGGCGACGCCCACGCGTACGGGCCGGACGGCGTCCAGTTCTTCACCCGGGGCAAGGCCGTCACCCAGCGCTGGCTCGACCCCTCGCACGGTGGCATCAACCTGGGCTTCCCGACCAACAGCTGAGCTCCACCGTGCGGGCCGGGGGGGGGGGGGGGGGGGGGGGGGGGGGGGGGGGGGGGGGAGGGGGGAGGGGGGGTGGGGGGGGGGGGGGGGGGGGGGGGGGGGGGGGGGGAGGTANNNNCGTCCTCCCCCCCCCCCCCCCCCCCCCCCCCCTCCCTCCCCCCCCCCCCCCCCCCCCCCCCCCCCCCCCCCCCCCCCCCCCCCCCCCCGGCCGCGCTTGCATCGGCGGCAGCGAGGGCGTAGCGTGTCCAAGTCGCTCGGCAGGGAGCACCGGACACGCGTCTGCGCGGACGGTCCCGGGGCGGCCACTCTCCTGGAACACCTTTCCCAGTACCGCTGGGTCGGCTTTTCGTGCGCTGTCGCGGGCCGGCCTTGTTTTGCTGTGTTCGTATTTCTGGGAAGAGGTCCGGATTCGCTTTTCGGAGCGGGGCTGGGCTAAGGTTCGAGGCATCGGACAGGCCGTCAGGTCGGTTACGGCGAAGGCCACTTGAAGGCCGGAGGGCATGGAGGATCTGCTAGGATCTGAAGCGCCGGAAGGCGGTCGAAAGGCCAGCGGGAAGTGAGTCGGGAAAGAGCCGCGGGAAACAGTGCGGATCGGGT
>NZ_JBVHLF010000026.1:98235-99066 GCF_055559155.1 Kitasatospora sp. NPDC024654 | reverse complement strand
AACCCCTCCCACCTCCGATGTCGCTCCAGGGGGCACTCGGGGGAAAAGGGGACCACCCCCAACAACTCCCCAAACCCCCCCCCCCCCCCACCCCCCCTGCCCCCGCGGCCTTTTTGTTTTCCGAGGTTTCGCAGGATTCGTCGGCCCGCTCCGCCTCCCAGGCGCGAGGGTGGGACCGATGCAAGACAATGGAGATAGGTGTGTGGCCAGGCGGCCGGCACCTGGCCGCACCGGGCGCTGTCGCTGCCCGGACCAGCGGCGCAGTTGATGTAGCAGAAGGAGTCACCGCGATGTCGAATCCGCCCCAGGACCGTCCCGAGCGCCGCTCGGGCGATGGCCGAGGCTATGAGCCCCGCTCTCGGGGCGGTTGGTCGAACGACCGCGGCCCGCGTCGCGACGATCGTGGTGACGGTGGTTACCGGCGCGACGACCGGGACCGCGACCGTGATCGCGGTGGTGACCGCGGTGGGTACCGCCGTGACGACCGCCCGTCGGGCGGTTTCCGTCGCGATGACCGGCCGTCGGGCGACCGTGGTGGGTTCCGTCGTGAGGAGCGTCCCTACGGTGACCGTCCCTCCGGTGACCGCGGCGGTTTCCGCCGTGACGACCGGCCGTCGGGTGACCGTGGTGGCTTCCGCCGCGAGGAGCGCCCGTCGGGTGACCGTGGTGGCTTCCGCCGCGAGGAGCGCCCGTCGGGTGACCGTGGTGGGTTCCGTCGTGAGGAGCGTCCCTACGGTGACCGTGGTGGGTTCCGTCGTGAGGAGCGTCCCTCCGGTGACCGTGGTGGGTTCCGTCGTGAGGAGCGTCCCTACGGTGACCGTGGTGGGTTCC
>NZ_JBVHLF010000026.1:96726-98137 GCF_055559155.1 Kitasatospora sp. NPDC024654 | reverse complement strand
TCGTCGTGAGGAGCGTCCCTACGGTGACCGTCCCTCCGGTGACCGCGGCGGTTTCCGTCGTGACGACCGGCCGTCGGGTGACCGCGGCGGGTTCCGTCGTGAGGAGCGTCCCTACGGTGACCGTCCCTCCGGTGACCGCGGCGGTTTCCGCCGTGACGACCGGCCGTCGGGTGACCGTGGTGGCTTCCGCCGCGAGGAGCGCCCCTACGGCGACCGTGACCGTGGGCCGCGTCGTGAAGGCGGCCGGCCGTCCGGTGACCGTGGCGGTTTCCGTCGTGACGACCGGCCGTCGGGCGACCGTGGCGGCCGTCCGTACGAGGGCCGTGGCCGCTACGAGGGGCGGCGTGACGACCGCCGGGACGACCGCGATGACCGTCGCACCCACGAGCCGGTCCACCGCCTGCCGATCCCCGAGGACGTCTCGGGCCAGGAGATCGACGCCGACGTCCGCCAGGAGCTGCTGAGCCTGCCGAAGACGCTGGCCGACGACGTGGCCCGCAACCTGGTCATGGTCGCCCGCCTGCTCGACACCGAGCCGGAGGAGGCCTACAAGTACTCCCGGGTCGCCCTGCGGCTCGCCTCGCGCGTCGCCTCGGTCCGCGAGGCGGCCGGCTTCGCCTCGTACATGACGCAGCGCTACTCGGAGGCCCTGACCGAGTTCCGCGCCGCCCGCCGGATGACCGGCCGGGCCGACCTGTGGCCCGTGATGGCCGACTGCGAGCGCGGTCTGGGCCGTCCGGAGCGCGCTCTGGCGATGGCCGGTGAGCCCGAGGTCAAGCAGCTGGACAAGGCGGGCCAGGTGGAGATGCGCCTGGTCGCGGCCGGTGCCCGCAGCGACCTGGGCCAGCACGACGCCGCCGTGGTGACGCTGCAGAGCCCGGAGCTGGCCTCCAACGCCGTCCACCCGTGGACCGCCCGCCTCCGCTACGCCTACGCCGACGCGCTGATCGCGGCCGGCCGGGCCGACGAGGCGCGGGACTGGTTCGCCAAGGCCGCCGAGGCCGACCCGGAGGGCTCCACCAACGCCTCCGAGCGGCTCGCGGAGATCGACGGGCTGGAGTTCGTGGACGCGCTCGACCCCGAGCTGGCGGAGGAGGAGCAGCCGGCCGCCGCCGAGGAGACCGGTCGCGACCGCGCCGCCCGCTCGGACGACGACCGGGTGATCTTCGAGGAGGACGAGGACGTCGAGGAGTTCTACGACGAGGACGACCTCGAAATCGACGAGGTCGAGGACGAAGAGGTGGAGCAGGAGCTGCGCGACCGCGAGGCGCGTGGCGGCCAGGACGCCGAGCGCGGCTGACGCCACCCGGCACTCCGAGGCCCGGGGGGGGGGGGGGGGGGGGGGGGGGGGGGGGGGGGGGGGGGTGGGGGGGGGGTGGGGGGGGGGGGGGGGGGGGGGGGGTGGGGCTAG